>JAQCEY010000009.1 GCA_027620075.1 Pseudomonadota bacterium
TTCCAAGATAAAATACTGAACTTCAATGAACTTCTGCGACCTACTGCGAACCTATACGGAAACCCAGCCCTACGAGATTCGAACTGGCGACTTCGAAAATTATTAAAGTGTAATTTGACCCCATATCAAATCTTCAGTACCTATAAAACAAAACAGCTAAAAGCCCCGTATTTACTTTAAAATAAGGGTTGTAAGTTATTGTAGAGTATTCAACTAAACTAGACAGATTTCATGTTTGTGCATTAAGTATCCGTTTCGATTCCTGCATACGGAGATTGAAACAGAGAGACTAAAAACTAGTATTTTTACAGAATTGATGTTTTTCTGGTTCGAATCCTGCTACGGGTATCACGAAGCAGTGCGAACCGGAGGTCTTTAAATAAAACGCTAGAAGTCAGTCTGTTAGGCTATGTTATCTGGATAGCAGAGAGTTTTGGTAATTGCTGAAAAATACTGTAAAAATCGCTATATATAGGGTTTTTTAGATTGGCTTCAGCACCCCGGCCATTTAGAGCATTTAGCTTCATCAAGGAACAATTCATACGGTTTTTTCACGGTATACTGCGCCTTTCCGTCCTTCAAAGATAAGTTCTGGAACACTAGGTTTATAAGCTTGCGCTTTTGCTCAAGGTTAGAACTTCTAAATAATAAGCCGGCGTTCTGAATAAGGTCTAGTAAGAACGTGGTTACAACCCCGTCCTGTGAGGGGAAAGTCGTATAGATTTGCAAAAAAGTCGCTTTACATTGATTTTGCACTAAAATATTTACGCACAAAATCAAAACTTTACTCATAATTTATTTTATAATATCTTAATTTACCGGATGATTATAATGTAGGTGAATAAATGATAACTCGTATATATATAACCTTAGCGATTTTTAGTACTGTTGTAATATGGGAGGCTATTACTAACAGAATAATGGAGTATGACGGATTGGTAGAAAGTTTCGGTGACTGCATTCCTCATGATGCGGTTTTGGGTATAATAGACGAATCAGAAGGGCAGGTTCGAGTAGTTGTTTACTTCATTACATTTATATTTATATGTAATTTCTTTGTTTTTAACCATTGCTTTAAAGGAGTTATAAAAAGCATTGTTTATAACAAACCTAGTTTTTTAAGGTATTCGATAAATCTGCTTATTGTTCTAATAACATTAATAGTCGTTATCTCAACCAATTTAGTAGCTTCTGTATTTTTTAATAATAATTATTATTTAACAGCCCTTATTACCACAGCTATTACTGTTTTTTACTTAATATATAAAAACCGTATAACTTTTGAGAATATTATTCGTTCAAAACGCATTTTAATCGATATATTTATTATATCGATTTTTACTAGCTTTATTTTATTTCATATTACTTGGCTCGCAATTCTGCATGATATCAGCAAACATATATATCCGACAAAAGAGTTCGAGTTCATAGATTGCCCGACAACCGGTTAAGATTAAATGACTTTCCATACCGGAGTCTATAAAGTTTTTTGGACAAATAATGGCGGCATTCCTAACTAAGTATAGATAGCAATATATTTTTCTATTACACTTATGAACTCGTTGCCGTAACGTTCTATTTTATTTTGCCCGACACCGCTTATCCGCCCCATAGCATCTGCATCGGTAGGTTTTTGTGTTGCTAATTCTATTAAAGTTTTGTCGTGGAAAATTACGTATGGCGGTACGTTTTGGGCTTTTGCCAATTCCATTCTTTTAGCTTTTAACGCCGCAAATAAATTTTGATCCGCATCACTATAAATTGCTATATTTGCTTTGGTTCTAATACGCTTCTCGCCTTTCACCCTGCCTGTATATTTACGTAAATTCAGCGTTTGTTTTTCCTTAAGAAACCTAATTCCTGCCGGAGTGATTTTTAAACCTCCGTGACCCGTAACATCAACCGTCAGCAGGTTTTGGGCGACTAACTGCCTAAAAATACTTTGCCATTCGTTCTTATTATATTCACCGCCGATGGCAAAAGTGCTGATTTTATCATGACCGAAATTTATCATTCTGTCGTTGGTTTTACCGAGTAGAACATCTATCAGATACATAACGCCAAAGCGTTGCTCGGTGCGATATACGCAGGATATGGCTTTTTGAGCCGCAATTGTTCCGTCAAAAGTTTCAGGCGGAGAAAGACAGGTATCGCAATTATTGCATGGCTGACATGAATCGCTAAAATACTCCAGCAACACCTGCCTGCGGCAACATGCCGCCTCGCATAAGCCAAGCAGGGCGTTTAATTTATGATGCTCAATGCGTTTTTGGCTATCGGGTGCATTGGAACTTTCAATAAAATTACGCAGCAATGCGGCATCACTCATACCGTATATCATCAGTGCATCAGACGGCAGCCCGTCACGACCGGCACGCCCTGTTTCCTGATAATATGCTTCAATATTTTTCGGTATGTTCATATGAATAACAAAACGCACATCAGGCTTATCTATTCCCATACCGAAGGCAATAGTGGCAACCATAATTATATTTTCCTCACGCAGGAATTTATCCTGATTTTTAGCTCTGTCCGCCGCATTCATTCCGGCGTGATACGGAAATGCGTTGAACCCCTGTTCGCATAGCCAACTTGCAGTTTCTTCGGTCACTTTGCGTGACAGGCAATAAACTATACCGCTATTACCGTTATGATTTTCTTTTATGAAACTTAAAACCTGCTGTTTGGCACTTTTTTTCTCGATAATGCTATAGTTAATATTGGGGCGGTCGAAACCTGAAATAAAAGTTTTTCCATCGGTTAAATGCAGGCGTTCTACTATGTCTTTACGGGTAGGCGTGTCAGCCGTGGCGGTAAGGGCTATACGGGGAATATCAGGGAATAGTTCGGCAAGGCGTGATAATTGCGTATAATGCGGTCTGAAATCATGCCCCCACTGCGAAACGCAATGTGCCTCATCAATTGCAAAAAGGGCTATTTTTGATTCCGATAACAATGCAAGAAAATCATCCATAAGAAGACGTTCGGGAGCTACATAAACCATATCCGTTGCACCTTCACGAATAAGGCTTTTTACCTGAGAAATCTCAGATGCAGACATGCCGGAATTAATTGCATCCGCCTTAATTCCCAACTGCTGCAACGCACTGACCTGATCGTGCATAAGTGCAATAAGGGGTGATACTATAATCCCGACCCCGTCACGGCATAATGCAGGAATCTGATAGCACAACGATTTCCCGCTCCCTGTAGGCATCAGAACAAAAGCATTTCTTCCCGATATAACATGCTCTATGATTTCTTCCTGTAAACCTCTGAATTCGGGATAGCCATAGGTTTCTTGTAAAATTTGAAGTGGCGATTTATCTTGCATTTATCAGATTTATTTTTAAGTTTGAGGTAATTTACCGGAAATATCTGAAAAACCCATTTAAAAATACAAATTTTCTTACAACAACGCACCTCCGCATGAACTACCCGAGCCTGCCGTACAGCCAAAACAATGTCCGGCAACGGCAATGCCCGGTTTAATATTACTAAAACGCTCAATATCCCATATATTAAGTGGCTGCCAATTAAGCGGAATTTCCAGCATTTGATTAAAGTCGCAGTCATAAATCTGCCCGTCCCAGCCGATAGAGACCAATTCGGTACACATCACGCCCTTTGCGGCTTGCGGATTAAAATTCTCAATCAAGAGCTGCATGTAATCCTTCATTTTACCGTCACGCTCCAGCATATGAGCATAACGCTTAATAGGCATATTGGTGATGGTGAATAAATTATTAAACACAATGCCAAATTCGTCTTTTAAATGTGCGTGATAATCTTCTTCCAGCTTATCTTGAGCCGGTGGCAAATGCTCGCCGACCGGGTTATAAACAAGGTTCAAAATAAGCCCCGACCCTTCTTTACCGTAACCAAGGCTATTCAATTTTTCTAAAGCGGAAATGCTTTTGCCAAATACGCCTTTGCCCCGTTGGCTATCTACATTATCTTCCTTGTAGCAAGGCAAGGAGGCTACCACTTGTATCTTATTTTCCGCCAGAAATTCCGGTGTATCTTCTTGCCCGTCTTCAAAGAACACTGTTAAATTGCAGCGGTCAATGACCTCTTTTCCCATTTTTCGTATCTCGGTCACAAAATAACGGAAATGCGGGTTTAACTCCGGCGCACCGCCGGTAATGTCCACCGTATGGATTTGCGGTTCTTTATTAAGGAGTTCAAGCAGGCGTTCTACCGTTTCTCGTTCCATATTCTCGGTGCGATTCGGGCCGGATTCTACATGGCAATGATGGCATGCCTGATTACATCGCTTGCCGATATTGACCTGTAAAATTTTTATGGAATTGCGCTTTAGCTCAATATCATGCTCACGCAGCACATTTTCAAAACTCTTCATTTACCTTCTCCACTCGTGGAATTTTTCTAATATTTTCATGGCAAATGCCGGTACATGTGCTTTTTTCCATTCACCTGCCGCATATTTGTTAGCCTCTGCCAGCGTCGGGTAGATATGGATTGTGCCAAGAATCTTATTTAGTCCGATACCATGCTTCATTGCCAGAATATATTCGGCAATCAAATCTCCTGCATGAGTACCGACAATGGTAACGCCAAGGATTTTGTCCTTATCAGGTGCGGTCAGCACTTTGACAAACCCGTGTGCCTCAGAATCGGCAATAGCACGGTCTAAATCATCAATGCCGTAAGTAGTAACTTCATAAGGAATATTTGCCGCCTTGGCATCTTTTTCATTAAGTCCCACACGTGCTACTTCCGGATCGGTAAAGGTTGCCCATGGAATAACAGAATAATCAGCTTTGAACTTCTTGAAAGGTGAGAATAATGCGTTGATTGATGCATACCATGCCTGATGTGCTGCCGTATGGGTAAATTGGTAAGGACCCGTGACATCACCGCAGACATAAATGCTTGGAATGTTGGTTTGCAAGAAAGGGTCGGCATCTATCGTTTTATTGTCACGCAACTCTACACCAAGCTCTTCCAGACCAAAACCCTCGGTATTGGCAGTCCGTCCAAGTGCCACAATCACCTTATCGAATGCAATTTCTACATCTTTGCCGCCATGCTCACACACTAAAGTTCCCTCTCCTTTTTGGAGAGGCTTAGGGTGAGGGATAAATTCCTTAGCCTTGTGGTTTACCAGAACCTTAATTCCTTCTTTGGTGAATTTTTCTGTTACCGTTTTGATAACTTCCTCATCTTCACGGGTAAGAATTTGTGAAGCCATTTCTACTAATGTCACTTCAGCCCCAAGCCTTGAAAAAGCCTGTGCCATTTCCGAACCGATTGCCCCCCGCCAAGCACTAACAGTTTTTTAGGAAGCTCTTTTAATTCCCATACATTATCGCTGGTGAGGTAATCAATTTTATCAAGTCCGAGAATCGGCGGAACCATCGGTCTTGCACCTGTTGCTACGATAATGGAACGTGCCGTTAATGCTTTGCCATTGACCAGAACACTATGCGGTGAGGTAATTTTTGCTACACCTTCAATGCAATCAACGCCAAGTTTGCTATAACGCTCCCGTGAATCATGCGGCTCAATCGCTTTTACAACATTTTGTACACGCTGCATTACATCTTTAAAATCAAACTCAACAGTGGTTTGCTTAAATCCGAATTCTTCGGCACGCTTTGCGTATGAAAGCATTTTTGCAGAGCGTAGCAACGCCTTGCTCGGCACACAGCCGGTATTGAGGCAATCACCACCCATTTTATGTTTTTCAATGAGGGTAACTTTGGCTTTCACCGCCGCTGCGATGTAGCTTGATACCAGTCCGGCAGAACCGCCGCCAATGACGATAATGTTGTAATCATATTTACTCATGGATTTTCTCCTTGCGAATAAATTTAAGTCCCCTTTTGGCAATCAGCGGAAACAGCCCCAACAATGCAAAAGCAATTAATAATGAGGGGGACGCAATATCGGAAAAAGACTCTATCTGTGCTAATTGCGTGCCTGCATACACATATACCGCCGTGCCGAGAAGCATACCAAGCTGGCTAACCCAATAGAATGTCCAAGTTTTAATCGGCATAAGTGCCATAACAACATTAATCATGAAGAACGGAAATGCCGGAACCAGACGAAGAGCAAACAAGTAAAATGCACCTTCACGCTCAAATCCTGCGTTAATTTTAGATAGCTGCTTGCTATAGTTTTTCTGTACATAATCCCTTGCCAGAAACCTTGCCATAAGGAAGGCAAGCGTTGCACCGATTGTGCTAGCGAAGGAAACTATAACAAGCCCGACAGGAAGCCCGAATAACGCACCGCCCAGCAAGGTAAGTGCAGCGGCAGCAGGTAACGATAATGCCGTTACCAGAACATAAACAAGCCCGAAAACAGACAACACCAAAAATGTATTCTGCTCGTAATATTCCTGCAAGGTATGCTGTTGCTCTTTGACATAATCTAACGTAGCATACCGCCCTAAATCCAATGCAAAAAATGCTGATATTATTAGTACTAGCAGGATAAGCAGTCCGATTTTTATTATTTTTTTATTCATAATGTCCCTGCCATAAAATAAATGATTTCTGCAAATTTACTATAAATCCGATAGCGGTAAATTAACGACCGACTCAAACAGCATGGAAAATACCGTATCTTTATTTATAGTGCGGTCAATTGAAATGGCAAGAAAGGCTTTAAGGAAAAGCTGTGCGGGTTCTATTGGCAAAAGCCACTAGCGACAGCATCACAGGCACTTCTACCAGCACACCGACTACAGTAGCCAGTGCCGCCCCCGAATGCAGACCGAACAGGCTTATAGCAACGGCAACGGCTAATTCAAAAAAGTTGGACGTGCCGATAAGTGCCGCAGGTGCAGCGGTGGTAAACGGCACACGCCACAGATATGCCCAGCCATAGGCGATAACGAAAATACCATAGCCCTGAATCAGCAGCGGCACGGCTATAAGTGCTATAACCATAGGTTTATCTATTATGGTTTGTGCCTGAAAGCCGAATAATAACACTACCGTAGCCAATAAACCCATAACGGAAAATGGTTTTACCTTCTCGGTAAATCGGGATATGCCTTCGTTTGTATGGTTTTTATCGAGCTTCTTACGGGTGATATATCCTGCAACAAGCGGTATCACAACATAAAGAATAACAGAAAGGAGCAAGGTTTCCCAAGGTACTACGATATCGGTAACACCAAGCAGGAGGGCTGCTAGCGGTGCAAAGGCAAAAATCATGATGATATCGTTGATGGAAACCTGTACCAGTGTATAATTGGCATCGCCTCTTACCATCTGACTCCAGACAAACACCATTGCGGTGCAGGGTGCAACGCCAAGCAAAATCATACCTGCGATATATTCTTTTGCAGTTTCAGGAGCGACCAGTCCGGCAAATATATGCTCGAAGAATAATATGCCCAGTGCCGCCATGGTGAAGGGTTTTATCAGCCAGTTGATAACAAGTGTTATGCATAAACCTTTGGGTTTTCGTCCTACGTCACGGATAGAGGCAAAATCGACATTGACCATCATAGGATAAATCATCACCCAGATGAAAACTGCCACTACAAGGTTTACCTTGGCGTATTCAAGACCGGCTATGGTCTGAAAAATAGACGGTGCGGCAACACCCAAGCCCACACCTGCGGCAATGCACAGTGCAACCCAAAGGGACAGATAGCGTTCAAAGAAACCTAGGGGTGAGGTTTGGTTAGTCATTAAATTGCATTCCTGTCTTCTTTAAATCTTCAAACATTTTATTTGATATTTCTTCCAATGCTTCAACGTGCTTCAATTTAAAATGCTCATTTGTTTTAACGGCAATATCCAGCAAAGAGACAAAGGCTATTACCAAGGCTGGAACTCTATAAACATGCTCGGATTCATAATACGAAATATCTTCTACACTTTCGATTATGGCATGCCTTAGAGATTGCGACCCCCAATGTGCCCAGTCTGAGAAATACTGATAATTTGAATAGAAACCTTCCAAAGAAACATTGCCTTGTATAATATCTCGAAGACTTTTGCCTTTTCGGAAATTATCGTGGTGTTTATTACCGTTCTTAGTCAGAAAGGTATGTGCGTTTTGTTCGTAGTTTTCATTCACTTCTGTTTTATCTTTTTCTGAAACGAATGAGCCGCTACTGTTTTGTTGCTCTAGTAGTTTGAAGTCATAGACAGCCGAATAATCAAACCAGTTTCTAACCCGCTCAGATGACTTCTCTAATGCCCATGAAAGATTTATGACGCCTTCAATCATGGTTCTAGAAACTAACCCTGCATCCATAGACGGATCTAGTTTTATTACTGACATAGCATGATCGAGTTGCTTAAAAATGAAATAGGTTATCATCCGCCCGGCAAGGTCATCTTTTGGGAAAGATGTATGCTTTTGTAGCATGAGTTTTGTTGCTTCAATCAAATTAGATAAATGCTTTTTTGCTATCTCTGCTCGCACCATATTCTCAACCCTCTCTTTCAACATCTCAAACGCCTCATCAAACGCAGCATCAACTTCCTCATCCGTACCCGTTGCCTTAGCAGGGTCAGGTGTACTCCAATGCAGTTTTTCATGTTTGCCGAGGAATACGGGGCAGCTCTCAGCGGCTGCCGCATCGCATACGGTAATGACTAAATCGAAATGCTCGTTTGCGAACTCGTCCCATGATTTGCTGCGTGGCTCAATGATATCAATGCCGTGCCTTTGCAGGGTTTCGATGGATTTGGGGTGTACATATCCGACCGGATTACTTCCTGCACTGACTGCTTTATAACGCCCCTCACCAATTTTATTGATAAGCCCCTCTGCCATGATAGAACGGCAGCTATTTCCGGTGCAAAGTACAAGGACTCGTTTCATCAGCAACACTCGCTTTTTGTTGTTTTGCACGAAGACGGCTCGCCCTCTTCTTTTATGCAGCAGTTTTCTTTTAAGTAACTAATCAGTTCTTCAATAGCCGAACAATTCGCAGAGTAAATCATAGAACGTCCCTGCTTGCGTGAAGATATAAGCCCCGATTCCGTCAGATGAGATAAATGAAAGGATAGCGTATTATGAGGAATACCCAAACGGTCACTTATGGTTCCGGCAGCCGTACCGGTTGCCTCATACTCTACCAGTATTTTGAAGACTTTAAGCCTTGTATCTTGCGAAAGTGCAAGAAAAGATGATAGTGCATTATCAATTTTCATAGGTCGATAATAGTGGACATAAAAAGCTAGTCAAGAGTTATCGACATATAAAAAGTGAGAATATAGCGTTTCTAATTTTTAATGATAATGTCATCCCCCGAATTTTCGTAGAAAATTATAGGGGGATCTTCTGTAAATGGCACGAGACCCCCCTATAATTTTCTACGAAAATTCGGGGGATGACAGCCTAGAAGATACTTTAAATCACTATAGACTTTGTCACGCTTAAATAACACATATCCATTACAAAGGTTCTTGAGTAAAATATCCGGCTTTCATTAAATCAACCACATCACGTTCATCAACTTCCAGAGCGTCTCCATTATCGGAAAAAAGGTACGTAAAGCCTGTTACGGCTCCTTTGATTATGTATGGCTCATCTGCGTTATAATATATTTTTTGGGGATTTTGTAATTTTTCAGGTACGGCAGAAGGTGCAGGTCTTGTGCTGTAATTTCTCCAATTTGCCCTCTTATTTCCGCAACAGCCCATTATTTATCGTCCTGTATTTGATTTTTAGCCGCCAACTGTTCCAACAACGCAGCCGCACCGGAGAGTGCTAATAAATATATAAACCAGTATCTTAATTGATTAGTCATTATGAAAGCAAAAGGTACGGACACCCAAACGCTCATACAATAAAAACAATCCATTAACTGCCCTATTATCCCCTCCCCTGCTTTTATTCGTAATTTTACGACAATATCCCAAGGGCCGTCCTCGGCAACAAAGAAGTGTGCCACCCGCCAGACGGCAAGGACACAAATAATAAAAAGAAACTCTACAGATAAGTTATTTTCATGCATGATAACCAACATATTAATATAATACGGAACGCCTAATTATAGTAACTTTGAATTTACTTTCCTTATGCTGTCATCCTATGAAAAAAATTTAGTAAAATTTTTTATCATGGGATCCAATTCGAAAAGTTTAGGAAAACTTTTCGATATTAAAAAAGTTTCCTAACTTTTTTAAATCTGGATTCCACTATAATTTGTTTTACTAAACAAATTCGTGGAATGACAATAATAGCTAAATTAAATTCAAATTTACTATAATAGGAATAAGTTAAGGTGGGGCAATATACCCCACCTATTTTTATAATAATTGTTAATCGACATCAACAACTGCAACGCCGATAGAAGGCTTGCGGTATTTTTCGATCGGATCATAGAACCAATCAGGCGGAATATTATTTCCACCATCATCACCGGAAGGATTCATCGCACGGCTATTTGCCCTGCATATAAAGCTATAAGCACCTTCTAAAGCGGATGCGTCAAGCCTGTAACGCTGATAAAGCATTTCGGTATTATCCAATACCGACATATGCCAGTGTTCAGGGTTATTGGCAACATCGGCAATAGGTGTGAATGCACCACCACCGCAACCGCTTGTACTTAAATAAGCATCACGCAAATGGTTTGCGGCAACACTCACCTGAAATACCAGTTCAATACTCTTTGGCACAGAACCTCGATGTATCGTAGGGCAAGGGATACCTAGCAAGTTCCTTAAAGCACTATCTGATTCACCTACAAATTTCCATGCAAGTTTTGTAAATGTAACCTCAGGAGCGGTGTTATCGGTTTGTATCGCAACATCGGCAGAGAACGCAATATTGCTTTTGGAAGCATTCCCTATCTCAAGACGCAGGATACTCTTGCCAAGAGTCGGGGTCGGCCAGTCCATAAGCAGGTTTTCAAACGCAAGGTCTTCACGGTTAACGGTATTACCTCCGCTATCTACAGGGTGAACAGGATACCAACCGTTAGAATCGGCATGTATCACTATAGGCGTACCACCCGTATCTTTATAGTTATTCCACGAAATACCGGTTATCGCAGAGAATGTACTTCCGTTATCAACACTTCTTAAAATACGGTAATATTTAGCATTTTGTATATCAACGCAGCCATATAACTGCACATTATTACAAAGAGGTGATTGAGCGGCAGGACGCACCGGCGAACCTGTCTTAGGTCTGTTAGGTCTTATAGTATAACCGTTCGTATTGTCATAATATGCAGGAAGTGTTAGCGGCATGAATCCTGCAAATAAAATTGCCGGAACATTTCCGCAAGGAACAACCGGAACGCCGCAGATATTTGACTCTTTGGCTATTGAGCTTGCATATAAAGTAACGTCGGATATAGGATTTTCGTCCCATCTTACGTCAAAATATCCTTCCGAATATATCAATTCTTCATCGCCGTCACCATCTACATCTTGAGTAACACGGAATGTAATATCAGGCACATCATTTATTTTTTGCCATGTAGGAAGATATATATCGAAACAACGATAGAAAGGCCCGATAAAACGGCTAGGGTCAAATCCTATTATTTCTTTTACGTCAATATCAAGTTCTCGTGCGATAGATGAACGTATCGCCTCAACAGGACTAGCTTTCTTAGATGCCACTAAATTCTGCCCCGACAGAACATCGTGGAATTCACGAGGCAGTGGCGGCTGCATCTCATGCTCAAAAGCACGGGTCTGTATAGCACGGTTTGAAGCTAAAGAATTATTAGCCCCAAGTGCCTTTGACTCCTGCAAATCATTTATTTTTGTAGCAAGCCTGCCTGCTGCGTTACCCGCTACAGCCTCAATAACCGAAGGATTAAAACGCTGTATTTCTTTCAAAGGACCCGGATCAGGCAACGGAATCGGAGGCCATGGACCATCTACAATATCGTCAGGTATTTTAGGCAGCAAATCCCCTAGTGACGGACGACGGAAAATAGTAGGAAAACATATTCTTTCCTTACGCCATTTTAGCACCCAGTCAATATCGAATCTAGGTATCCATACACAGAAATTTCCGCATTCATCGGTCTGAACCGTAGCTATAACTTCACGCTTACAGTTAATGGGATAATGCCAGCTCCACTGCCAACCAACCGGAAAGTAAGTGATTAAATCACAATCGGTATCTTCAACATGAACAGTAGCAAAAGGAACCGGATATTCTATACCTGTGTTAGGATCTTTCTTAACTACCTTTCCGCAAACTTTACGAAACAGAAATAATTCCGGCTCTATCCTCCATTTAAGGGAGTCAGCCACTTGTGCTATAGTTCCCTTAATGTACTTAACATCAACGCCCGATAACTGAGAAAGCCTTTGAGCCTGCAAGCGAGAAACTTTTTGTTCCTCAGGATTAATAAATTGGTCTTGTTTTGACTTACGTCCTTTAGATTTCATACGATATCCCTCCCGGATAATAGGTTTAAAAAACTCTTTAGTTAATCTTAAAAAAACTAATCAAATACATTTACAGATAGGAAAATTGTTTAAAAATCAGCCTTTTGATAATTAATAAATTAACATAAGGAGCATTGTACTTACCTTCGGTATAAATTATCCATTATGGGCAAATGGGATAATTATAAAGAAATGACAAATATTTCTAGTAAATTCTAAATTCACTTACGTCATACCCTGTGTTTTCTTTAGAAAACTATAGCGTTTCTAATTTTTAATGATAATGTCATCCCCCGAATTTTCGTAGAAAATTATAGGGGGATCTGTTTTAATTGACAGAAGATCCCCGCACGGAGGCGGGGATGACAATTTTCAATAAATTTTGGAAATACTATATAGGGCGATCTCATGAGATTACCCTATAATTGCCTTTGGCAATTGGCGAAATACTTCATAAAAATAATTAAGTAAACTTATTATTTTTATTTCGTATTTTCGGGTAATGACGTTTATATACAAATTATAACGTTCCACACTTCTCAAATACGGCAACCAATTCAAGATGCTTTGTCCGGTAGAACTGGTCGATTGCCACAGCGGATATAATTTTATATCCGCCTTCTATCAGATATTTTGCGTCCCTTTTGAAGGTATCGGGGTTACATGAAACCATTACTATTTTTTGTATATCGCTTTTTAACACCTGCTTTACTTGCGGTAATGCCCCGTTCCTCGGAGGATTAATTACAACTGCGTCCATACGGTTTAACATTTGAGCATCGACAGGAGTTTTATATAGATCCTGTTTAACAGCGTTTACCCTGCTGCCCAATCCCGCATCAATAGCGGCGTTATGCATGGCAAGTACCATATCCTCCGCCCCCTCATAGGCTGCAACCCTGGCAACATACTGCAATAACGGGAAGCTATAAGTTCCGCAGCCCGAATAAATATCGGCAACCGCCTTACAGGATTTCAGCGAATCTACTACATATTCGGTAATAGCCGCCTGCCCTTTTTCCGTAGCCTGTAAGAACGCACCTACAGGCAGCGAAACCCTAACTCCGGCAAGGTTAATATCGGCTTTGCCCGTATCGTGGATAATATCGAAATCATCATTACCGTCTTCCCTTTTGACGGCAACACGCACTATATTATTTTGACAAATAAATTTATCTATTACTTTTGAATCGTTTGCATGAAGGGCTTGCCGAGAATTTATAAAAATATCAATACCATGTTCAAGGGCTGTAAGGTTGACAGATTTTATAACCGAAGGTTTCTTTAAACAGGATATCATTTCCTTTAAGGGCGACAGTAAAGCAAACAGCCTCTTATCCATTATCAGGCATGTTTTAATATCCACTACCTCATGACTTTTAGGAGCGTAGAACCCTATACTAACCTCACCTTTACAAACAGAGACTTTGATATCGACACGTCGTCGGCTATAATCCCCGACATGCACTAAAGGCTTTGCAACGCTTTCATCAACATTCAAACTATTTAAGATATCTAACAGCCTTCCCTGCTTCATGCGGGTATAATACTCATCTTGTATGTGCTGCATATTACAGCCGCCGCAAGAACCATAATGAGGACAAGGTGGTGTTTGTAGGGGTATTTGATTATCCATTACTTATACGAGATATGTGTCTTAAATTTAGTGGAATTTTTAACCTGTCACTAAAGAAGCCTCTGCAAAAGCCAAAAAACTACTCTCCCCTTGAGGGAGAGTTAAAAACACGAAAGTGTTTTTGTGAGGGGTAAAAACTTGCAAGTATTTTTTATACCTGCACGTGCTGCTCCCTCCCTAACAACTAACCCTCCCCCGTACACGTGAGAGGGGATAAAAAGAACTCAAATTTAAACTTTACAACCTTTTGCAGAGGCTTCTATAGTAAATTCAAATTTACTATATATCGAACACTCCCCTATTAAAACAAATAATCCATAACTCCCTTTACTTTTCTACTCACTCTGTTTTGAATGTTTTTATCCCGATTTATGATTTGTTTTAGATTATTAGAGGTTTGTTTGTAATATGATACGAATTCATAATTATCAGAATTAAATACATTACGCCCGTATGACCTTGAATAACTTTTATCCGCACTATCGAGCAGGTCTTCGGCTATATCGATATATCCGCTTTCTAATAAAAGTTTTGCGGTATTTAAATAATACTTGGTTTCAAATACGCTATCGCTCTGATACGGTACGATTTTCCAATCTGCGTAAACATCTCTTATAGCCCTATCTGCAACGGCAAAATCATAATCCGGGGCTTCGGCATCTGCATCTCTTAATGCCTTAACACCATCTTCTAACCTTCCGATAATCTTTGAAGAAACAATATGGCTAGTTGGCTGCATTAAAGAAATTGACGATAACTCCTGTTTGCCTTCCTGCAGGTTGGCTATTATTTTTTGTATTTGTTCATTTTGTTTTTCAGCTAATATTAAATAAGAGGGAGTACTGGCAAATCCCTTTTTGGCAAACTCAACTTTTACCAAGACAGACTCATCGGGATTTACGGCTTCCTTATCTTTTACTTCTTCGAAGGCGTTATTCAGGAACTTCAAAGCCTTCTCCCTATTAAACGCCGCCAGATTAAGCCTTGCCAGATGTAAATGTTCTAAGAACAGAGACTGAAAAATATTTTCTTTTTCAGGATTCTCATTTTTTTTATCAATTACAACTTCATGTATATCAGGTTTTTTTACAACACTTATCTTAGGAGGTTCTTGTTTTTCAAAATTTTGTCGTAGGCTTTCACAACCGGACAAAAATATTATACATAACAAGCTAAATGCACATAATAAACTTTTTTTACAGTTCATAAATTTTCCTGAATCATAAACAACCTAAAAAAGTCGTAGTTTAATTTACCACCGATACCATACCGAGGAAAGCTCTACCACTAAAACAAAATGATTTCACTCAACTGAGAATATATAACACCTAAATATAAAAGGACAATAAACAAAGAATTTATTTTTACAAACAACCCATAAAAAAACACCCTTACACTTTTAAAATGTAAGGGTGCAAGATAAAATATACGGTTGCAAGACCTAATTAAGCAGCTTATTTACCTCTCCGGCTCTTGATTGCCCGCCCGAATTTTTTTTTATTCTTTAGATATACGGCTCTTAATATGGCAGCCAAATCTATAGCGTTTACCCTATCATCATTTTTTATATTCTGATTGACCGCTTGTTTACTTGCCATTTTTCCATATTCCTTTTCCATGTTTGCTTTCAACTGTGCCCTACTACCTTGAATTATGTATTTATCATTCATCGCATTTACTCCTTTTATTTTATTGTTCTAAAAGTTACCGTGTATTTTGTTATTATGCTGCAATCGGTATAAATTTTAAATTCCCCAAATAACCGCACATCGTCAGCAGAGCGTAAGTCGGACTACAAAAACGTAACACTGCCCGAACAGGCATTTATCATTACTAATGGATATTTTATATGTATTGTGTATGCTCTCGCTCAAACGGAGTAAGGTAATGAACGATAGGGACGGCATAGTACTAGCCTGTATAGACAGCTATCCGAAATCTAAAATTTTACTTAGGATAGCCGCAAACAAAGCTGCGGAAAAAAAATGTAGCTGGGCGGTTATATATATCGAAACAGCCGCACATTATAAATTAAACACAGAAGGGCGGGAGCAGATTCTTCAATATCTTAAGCTCGCCGAGGAAATGGGAGCAAAAACCTTCCATATTGAAGGAAAGAGTGTAACGGACTCAATCATTTCATTCGTTACCGAGTCACAAAAATCATGTACACCGGTAAAATACATAGTTATAGGAAAACGCCGCAAAGACGGTATCTTTGCTAAGTTACGACCGTCTATTGTAAGAAAGATAGAAAAAAACGTATCGGTGCAGGGAGTTAAAATACAGAAAGTCCCTATATCCATGCGAAACCATATCCGTCCATGGTATGAAAGACTTTCACTAAATGATATCTCGATAAAGGGAGTTGCCTTTGCTTGTGCAAGCGTGTTTTGTGCTTATGTTTTGTCCCAATCACTACAGGCAAGCATACCTGTTGTTGAGTGGCGTATAAATTCGTATAACGTAACTGCGTTCTTCCTTATTGCATGCGTAATAACTTCACTTCGACACGGCTTGTTACCGGGTCTTATTTCAGCTATCTTGAGCCTTACCATAATGAATTACAGCTACGTACCGCCGCTGCACCAGTTCGGTTTTGAGCATTTTGGCGACGGTATAAGTATTTCAATTTTTTTATTTTCAGCAGTCCTTTTGTCAATAATGGGCAGTTATAGCAGGGCAAGTAACGAGGCACTGGTTAACAAGGAAAAAAGATCTCAGCTATTATATCAGATAAACCGTATAGCCGGTGAAGCTCATAGCAAGAAGCAAGCACTGTTTTTGATTCATGACGAGCTTGAAAAAGTATTGGATATGAAAGTAGCATTTTTTATTCCGGGCAGTTTTAACCAGCCTATCATAAACAGTGTATTCCCCAAAGACACAAAGCTGATAGAGAGCGACCGGAAATTACTATATAAATGCTGGGAGAAAATCAAAACTACAGGATTCGGAGCTGACAGGGAGTTCAAAACCAAATGGCGTTTTGAACCGATGATAACCGCCCATGGGGGGGTAGGTGTTATGGGCATCGAGATACCGTCACATGTAAAGCTGGACTCTTCATTCGGCAGGCTTTGCTATGCCATATCCGATCAGGTTGCCTCAATAACAGAACGTATAGACCTGACACACAAGATAAATCAGGCTCAGATAACCGCTGAAAAAGAGCAGTTACGCTCAATGCTCCTTTCCAGCGTATCTCACGACCTTAAAACCCCTCTTGCATCTATCATAGGTGCTTTGAGCGTCCATGAGAGAATGAAAAAATCCGATAAATTATCTCCCGAAATTGCCGAGGAGTTAATTGAAACCGCTTTGAACGAAGCACAACGCCTTGACAGTTTTATTACAAATATACTGGATATAACCCGCATTGAAAGTGGCGACATAGAATTTAAACGACAATGGGAACACTGCATAACACCGGTGCAATCGGTAATAAAGAGAATGAAACACCGCCTTGTAAATCATAATCTGATAATTGATATTGAGGACGACGAAGAAATCAAAATGGATTTGATGATGACGGAGCAGGTTTTACAAAATGTTTTAGACAATGCCGTAAAATATTCGACTCAAGGAAAAGAAATAAAGATATATACGGAAGTTACACCTAAAAGCTTTTCCTATGTTATAAGGGATTATGGCTTAGGTATCCCTAAAGAAAAGCTTTTGGCGATATTTGATAAATATGAAAGGCTAAAACATACCGACACGGTAGTTGCCGGTACGGGTCTGGGTCTTGCTATCTGCAAAGCCATCATGGAAAAACAAAACGGCACGATATACGCACGCAACCACCCCGATTCAGGGGTGGAATTCGTTATAAGCTTCCCCAAAAAAAGGAAGAGAAAGAGCAGACCCTTAATTGCGGCGTAAAGTTTTTATGCAAACGCCCTTTGAGGGATACTTTCCTCTGCGATAACTTCCATTCTGTAACCTATGCCGGGTTCTGTTATAATACAAACCGGATCCTTAGGATTATCTTCTATTTTTTCACGTATCTGACTTATATATACACGCAAATATTGTATGTCATCTCCGTGAGCCGCACCCCACACGTCATTGAGAAGTTGTTTGTGAGTTACCATCTTTCCCCTGTTTACCGTCAGGTAACGCAGCAAATCATATTCCTTAGGGGTAAAGAAGGATTTTACACCTCTTAATAAAACCTCATGACGCACCAGATCCATGGTTATATGACCGTTCGTCAAAACAGGTACTCCCGCCTCTTCCGCTGCAAACTTACGTAAATTCGTTGCTATTCTGGCAAGCAATATATCGGGATTGAACGGCTTTGTAACATAATCATCAGCACCACGGTTTAACGCATCGACAATCTCCCTGTCATCATTACGCACCGAACAGACTATTATAGGAGTTTGCGACCATTGACGCACCATGTCAATAACCTCTTTACCGTCAATATCCGGCAATCCTAAATCAAGTAAAATAAGATTAGGTTTCAAAGAGGCGGCAATCCTTACCGCCTGAGTACCGTTATCACATTCTTCAGTTTTATATCCTTCGCTTTCCAGTGTTATTTTAAGCAATTTCCTAATCTGCGATTCATCATCTACTATTAATATTGTATTTTTCTTCCTTATCATGATACTTACCCTAAATTATTTCATTTAATAATATAGTAATTTTTGAAATATAAATTTACCATTATGATTATTTAATAACAAATTTATAATAAATTTATCTTTTTAAATCATCTGTCATATCGACTATTGACTACGGATTTAATATTTTTAACGCATAAATGCTAACAAAGCTTTTCATAATAACCAATAAAATAAGAGGATAATTTTATGTTTCTAAAAAAGAATATATTACTTGCATCAACCGGTCTAATATTAGCGTCTTCAATCGCTATGGCAGATATAAAACAACGTATAGGCAATTTACCTGATGAAGGGCAGATAGCCATTAACGGTAAGGTTGAAAGCGTCGAAAGTAAAAAAGACTTTACCCTCCGTGACGAATCGGGCGATACTATAAGCGTACAAACACCAAGTGAAATCACTTTCAACGAAGGGGATAATGTTGAAGTACACGGACATGTCGGAAAAGATGCAATGGGTGAGCAAAAAGGCATAACGGCCTTTAAAGTAAAAATAAACAACAATGCTCAATCAGAAGATGCTACAAAAGTAAATTAAAAAATATCATAATTTAAGATATGTAAACTTTTCAAAATTGCTAAAAAAGCCCTGCTTGTTTTAAGTGGGGCTTTTTTTTGCATCAAAAACAATAAACTTTTGAATTATTGGCAAAAAAAGTGTATAATTTATCAGTATGATAATTTAATTTAAGTAGTAAACTATGTTATATGTAGCACTTACGGTAGCTTTCTGCGTTTTTTTTGTAGTTTATTGCATAATATTAAAAATTTCCGGACGCATCGCAGGCATAAGCCAAGTAACAATAATGCAATGCGTTTTTATATTTGTTATACCGTTGGTTTTGGTAAAGACACTATCTGTTATATTATTAAAAACCGTAGATGACGAACTAACCGGCGAATTGATATTGTTGGGGTTTTATACGATAGTTGAGATATCTACTATTTACCGCTCATTATACGGTATAACCCTGTTACGTTCGATAGCTTTCTTTATCGTATCAAAAATAGTCGCCGTTATATTAGCTGCTGCGTTTATTGCCTTTATATATTCGGCAGACATGCACGGAATGCAGAGTTGGATTAACAATCACATTTTAAATAACGGTTCAAATGAACAAGTCGGTCAATAATTACTACTAGCCGCAAAATCAAAAACAGATTGAATTTAATACGATAATCATTTAGTTTCCGAAACTTGTTTTTCAGTCATTGATATAGGATTTCCATATAATGAGAATATTTTTCTTTCTTGGGCAGACGTTTTTTGAACAAACCGTTAGTATAGCCAAAGAGATAGAATCAAAGTATCAGGGAACCGAATTCAGAGCGATAGTAGCGGCACGTTCAAATCTTATAGAAGAACTTGATAAAATTGATAACCCTAAATTTACCAATTATGACTGGTTAAGCGGTCTTGAAAAAAAATGGCTTGAAACCCCGCTTGATATAAAAAAGCTAAAAGACTATGAACAAAAATTGGGTACTAAAATTTTAAGGCGTATAATTACCGCTGATAGGGAGTTAGGGGTCGGATTTGTAAGTGGCGGAATAGTTGAGCGTACCGATCTCATTAAATGTATTAAAAAAAATGATGATGCCCATTGGAGGTATGTTGTAGGTCTTTTAGACTATCTATTCAATGAATATGAGAATCACAGACCTGATGCGGTTTTTGCATATTGCGTTGCAGGTGCAGTCGCCTTTGCAATGGGAGAGGTAGCACATTATTTCAAAATTCCGTTTACACAACCTGTTATAGCCAGAGTAAAACATTGTTGTATAATGGACGATAACAACTACTGGTCTTTGCGTCCTGCTACCGACCTGTTTGACAATGCACTTAATGACCCGTCCCTTGTAGCAGACAAGATGGACGAGGCAAAAGAATTTATAAAAGACTTCAGGGAAAAACCGATAGCGCCTCAAGACACGGTTTCTTGGATAAAAGAGTTGAAGAAAAACAACTCATACACCGGCATATTAAAAACAATAGCTACAGATATAATTCGCTGGGGAGCAATAGAACTAGGTCTGAAAGGTACAAAGGGTGTTATAAGGCAACGCAACGGCTACGACATCCTTATAAAAAACTTACGCTACTTCCGTTATATGAGAAATGCATTGAACAATAATATCAGGCACTTTCATAATGACGTAGGTGATAGGGAATATATATATTTCCCCCTTCATGTTGACCCGGAAGCATCCACAATGGTTCTGGCTGATATGTTTACCGACCAGATGGCTGTTATTGAATCAATTGCAAAAACAATGCCTGCCGGAATGCGTCTGATAGTAAAAGAACATATCCCTTGCTTAGGTCACCGCCCAAAAGGCTTCTACAAAAGGATAGCCGACATGCCTGACGTACGTTTAGTCAACCCGTTTATGAACAATTTTGAGATAATGAATAATGCAAAACTTGTCTGTACTATTACAGGAACAGCAGGCTGGGAGTCTTTCATCTTTGGAAAAGCACCGCTGGTAATAGGTAACGTATATTATTTAAAATTAGGCGAAGGTCTTGTTCACTGTCAGGATCTTTCCAAAATGGGCGATGCTATTAAAGAAGCATTAAAGACGGAACCTGTGAGCGAAAAAAGGCTTCAATTGTTTATTGCGTCAATAATGAAGCTTTCTATCGATATATCACCTGAGGATATGTGGTTTGAAAAATATGCCGACCTTGAAAAACGCAAGCAGGCAGTTAAAAAGATGGCAGATCATCTTATAAATATGGCGAACAACAAGCCCGATACAAGAAAGAGAAACAGCTCCTAGAATAACAACTCCAATCAACAAGTCTATTCAACCGTTACGGATTTTGCAAGGTTTCTGGGCTGGTCAACATTAGTCCCTTTGGCGATAGCTACATAATACGCTATAAGCTGTATAGGGATTGCATATAGTATGGGAGCGGCAAACGGGTCGGCTTCCGGCAGTTCTATCACGGTGTGGACGATATCTTCTAGTTGCGATATACCTTTTTTATCGGAAAGTAATATTACCTTCCCTCCCCTTGCTACAACCTCATTTATATTTCCTGCCGTTTTTTCAAATAGCTCATCTGACGGAGCAATCGCAATAATAGGGATATTATCGTCAATCAGGGCTATAGGACCATGTTTTAACTCTCCTGCGGCATTTGCCTCGGCAGGTATATAGGTTATCTCCTTTAATTTTAACGCACCCTCTAAGGCGAGAGGATAAGTAAGCCCTCGACCTATATAAATAATATGAGAAGCATTAACCAAATCCCTTGATAATTTTTCTATCATTTCATCATGATGGAAGATATCCACCATACGTGATGACATTTCCGAAAGAGAGTGTGATAGCTCGGCTTCTTCTATATTGGATATGCTTTTTTTGCTTACTGCCAATGCAAGGGTAAAACAAGCCAGAGTCATAAGCTGGGCTGTAAAGGCTTTTGTAGATGCAACCCCTATTTCAGGTCCGGCATGGGTTTCTAAAATAGCGTCAGCCTCTCTTGCCATAGTACTGGTTCTTACGTTAACTATAGCAAGTGTATGCTGACCTTTTTGCTTTGCATATCTCATTGCCGCCAACGTATCTGCCGTTTCTCCTGACTGCGATATAACAATCGTCAGCCCGTTTTTCTGCAATATCGGCTTGCGGTATCTGAACTCTGAAGCTATATCTACATTTACCGGCACTTGTGCTATTTGTTCAATCCAGTATTTTGCAGTCATTCCGGCATAAAAAGATGTGCCGCAGGCAACAATATTTATAGCGGTAATATTTTTTAGCTTAAAAGGCAATTGCGGCAACTCAACCTTACCCGTTACAGGGTGATAGCAGCTTTTCAGGTTATTGGCTATTACGGTAGGTTGCTCATAAATTTCCTTTAGCATATAATGAGCATAATTTTCTTTTGCAACCATTACATCTTCGGCTTTCACCTCAATTATCGCACGCTCAATTTCTTTTCCTGAAAAATCATAGAGCTTTGCATCATTTTTTGTTAAAACGCCGATATCACCGTCTTCCAGATATGATATGTTTTTTGTCATATGTGACAGGGCAAGTGCGTCCGATGCTATATACATTTCCTCTTTTCCATAGCCTATAGCTAATGGCGAACCCTGTTTGGCTATCAAAAGAACATCATCTTCACCTGAGAATATAGCACCTATCGCAAACGCACCTTTTAGTATCTTTACAGCCTCAAGCATGGCATTTTTGGGGGATTTACCTTGCTTTATAAATTTCTGCAATAGGTTAGGAATAACTTCCGTGTCGGTTTGGGTTACGAATTTTACACCTTCTTTTTCAAGCTCGCTACGGATTTCAAGGAAATTCTCAATAATGCCGTTATGGACTACCGCAATATTCTCCGATATATGCGGGTGAGCATTTATTAATGTGGGTGAACCGTGCGTAGCCCACCTTGTGTGTCCGATACCTATACACCCTTGCGGTTTTTCTTCTTCCACGGCTCTTTCAAGATTTATTATCTTTCCTTTAGCCCGTGACCTTGATATCGACATATCACCTAAATTGGACTTAACAGCGATTCCCGCAGAATCATACCCCCTGTATTCCAGCCGTTTAAGACCTTCTATCAGTCTGCTTACGACATCCGAATCACTGATGATACCTATTATTCCACACATACTATATCATTATTTATTTGTTAGATTTAGGATAATAGCTGAAATAGGACAATCGTACAATAATTAGTATTGTAAATAGCCAAAATTGATAAAAAAACCCTCAATAAGAGGGCTTTTTAGTTTTTAAGTAATTTATAGTTTATGCGGCAGCTTCTTTTGCCACCCTTGCGGAGTCTATCCATGAGATATTACCGTCTTCACGGCGATAAACCACATTAACAGAGCCTGTCTTTTTGTTTATGAACATCAAGGCAGGTAACTGCCCCAAATCCATTCTCATAACCGCATCACTTACGGTTAAAGTCTCTATTTCAGTCGGCTTTTCAGCGATTATCAAAGGAGCATCGTTATAGTCCTCCAACTCACTATCTTTTGCGTCAACCTCAGATGACAATATATATTTAGTCCCTGTGATAAATTCGACATTATCCTTGTCAATTCTGGTTTTGTGATGATTCTTAATTCTGCCTTTATATCTCCTTAGTTGCTTTTCAACTTTTGCAGAACACAGGTCAAATGCCGTGTATACTTCATCATCTTCCGCACTGCCTTTCATAAGCGTACTATTTCCCGTACCTTCGTTTACGAGAATATCCGCTTTAAACAGGTGTCTTTCCTTTGTAAATACAACATCTGCACTAATTGCGTGTTCAAAATATTTAGTTACTACTGCCTCAAGCTCTGCTATTACATATTCCTGCAAAGCAGTACCAATTTCTAGGTGTTTACCAGATACGGTTATCTGCATAACAAGACCTCCCTTTTCTTATATAATTGGTTTTAAAAATGATATTATATTCTGAAGAATATTCATAATTTTATTATACTCCATTAAAATCTTAATGTAAAGCAAACTAGGACGTGGCTATTTTCCTTGCAAATAATAGTATTTTGCATAGAATCGGTACAAATTAATTCAAATTGACCAGATGCTCAAAAGTAAAATAAACAATCTGATAAAAGCCCTAAAAAAGCTTATAAATATGCTTCTTGAGCCTGTTATCGGTTATACAAGGGTTGTATTTGCTACAAAGTTTATTTTATCTGCAATAGCTTTAATATTGATGTTTACACTTATTTTGCAGCCGTTATTGAACCCCGCGCATGATAATTACAGAATCACTTTTTCAAACATAGAAGCAGGAAGTGAAGGTAAACCGCCCAAAATGATAAATCCGCGTTTTCAAGGGGTGGACAAGGACAACCAAACTTATAACGTCTCCGCAAAAACAGCTACAAAAATCAAGGACGAAGTACTTATACTAGATACGATAAATGCCTCTGTTGAACTACGTGACGGCAGATGGGTCTTGCTTAACGCAAATAAGGGCGTATTAAAGCACAAGGAAGAACTTCTGGAACTAAGCGACTCGGTGTACCTATTTACCAATGACGGTTACGAGTTTTACTTGAGTAACATATTTATCGATATGGATAAGCATATGGCATATAGTGAAAGTAAGGTTACCGGAAAAGGTCCCGCCGGCACGGTAGAAGCAAATAGTGTAAGACTATACGACAAAGGACAAAGAGTCGTTTTGGACGGAAATGTTAAGTTAGTTCTTTATCCGGAAAATATCAAAAAAGCCTCGGCTCAGAATAAATAAAATTATTTATGTGCAAAAATATCTTGCTCAGCCCAACCGACAAGGTCAAGCTCGGCTCTAGTCTGAATAAAATCAAAACATTTTTGAGCCAATTCCATGCGACCATCTCTTTTAAGCATAAAATCAAGCTTTTCCATCAAATCATGCAAGAAAAGCACGTCAGATGCTGCATATTGTATCTGTTCTTTAGAAAGCTCTTCGGCTGCCCAATCCGAGGATTGTTGTTGTTTTGATATCTTCTTATCCAGCAATTCCTGACATAAATCCTTTAGCCCGTGACTATCGGTATAAGTCCTGCATAACTTGGAGGCTATTTTAGTGCAGTATATATTATTTGTATCAACGCCCAAATAATGCTTTATAACCGCTACATCAAATCTTGCGAAGTGGAATATTTTAGTGACCGAGTCGTCTTCAAATAGTTTTTTCAGGTTAGGTGCTTGATAACCTTCCCTATCCATCTGCACCAGATGTGCGTTGCCATCACCTGCCGATAGCTGAACAACACAAAGCTTATCCCGCAGATTATTTAATCCCAAAGTTTCAGTATCAACCGCAACCGATTGATTAAAAACAATACCATCCGGCAAATCGCCTTTGTGAACATAATTAGTCATTTATAAAATCCATTTTTTTATAAGGACTATAACTTCTTATGCTTTTCAGTCAAATAAATATGTGATTTAAACTTTCAGAGGCTTACTTTAAAGTAAAAAAAAGTAAAAAATATTAACCTTTGCCACATTGACAATTCAACCAAATTAAGTGATAAAATTTAAATATTACAATTTTTAAAAGGAGATTATTATTTATGTATAGAACATCACAGTTATTAAAAAAAGCAGGAACATCTAATCTTTCACGCTTACTCAATGCACGCTCTAATAAACCATGGTCTGAAGGCACTACAATATTAGAAGAAGACATTACAAATTATAATAAATCTTTCAAAAATGCTATTGAGTCTGTATATAAAGATCCAAAAATCTTCTACAACTTAGCAGTTGAAAATAAAAATCCGGAAGGCTTAAGTGATACGTATGATGATCATATAATGAAAATTTTTGAAAACGCCAGAAAAAACATCAACCCAAACTCAAACTCAACCGACGAAGAAAAGAAGAAGAATGTAATTCCGGTTGCAGAAATACTCTTTAAAACAGAAGGATTAAAAGACGTCAGTGGTTTTTACCCAATAATACACGAAGAAAAAGATCTTAGGCGTAAATTCAATAGAATGTTAAACGAAGAAAATTTATTAGAAAAAAAAGAAGGTCTCAGTCGTTAGATATATAAACGTTAAAAATATAAACGTTTAAAACAACAAACCCACCTCTACTTGGGGTGGGACTTTTTATTTTTATAGCTTAATAGTCTACCTGACTTTGCTTTTTGGCTTTTTTACCCCTTGCGTTCAGAGTTCTAACCAATAATTGTATTATTACCTCAAAAAGTTAACATTTAGTTAAAAAAACATAAGAAAATAAAAAAATCGTAATTCCGGCAGTGTTTATTACAGATAGACTTTGTAACACTTAGCTTACTTCCCAAGGCAGATGTACCTCAAGCCCTCCTGCTCAACAGCCTTAGCATCAAGTATATTCCTCAAATCAACAACAATATTACCTTTCATCAATTTTTTAACTTCACTTATATCAAGGTTCTTGAACTCGTCCCATTCGGTAATTATAACAACAATATCAGAATCCATTATCGCTTTTCGGGCTGTTTTACACCAGATTATACTTTCCTGTGTCAGTTCCTTTTTGGCTTCATTCATGCCTTCGGGGTCATAAACCGAAATATTAGCACCTTTGGCAAGTAGCTGTGATATTATAACCGTACTCGGGCTATAACGCATATCATCGGTATTGGCTTTAAAGGTAAGCCCTAATATACCGATATCCAAACCTGCAACACTACCACCTGCGGCAGAGACTATTTTACTTACCATGCGTTTTCTGCGGTCGTCATTTGAATTAATTACCGATTCTACTATTTTGGTCGGAAAGCCTGCGTCGGTTGCTATATGCGTCAATGCCATAGTGTCTTTGGGAAAGCATGAGCCGCCATATCCGGGACCGGGCTGCATATACTTACCGCCGATACGGTTATCCATTCCCATACCCTTTATTACAAGGTCGACATTAGCTCCCACTCCTTCGCATATATCCGATATTTCATTGGCAAAAGCAATTTTTGTAGCCAAAAATGCGTTTGATGCATATTTTATAAGCTCGGCAGTCGGAATATTAGTAAATAAAATCGGAGTACCTTTATCAATCAGCGGCTTATAAAGCTCACTCATTACATTTTGACTAAACTCAGTTTCACACCCGACAACTATCCTATCGGGCTTCATAAAATCCTCGATTGCAGCCCCTTCCCTCAAAAATTCAGGGTTAGAGGCGACATCACACAACAAACCTTCGCATTTACTTTTCAATATCTGCAAAACTTTTGCTCCCGTACCCACAGGAACAGTCGATTTAGTAACGATAACCGCCTGACTGCTTAGATTATCGGCAACTTCCTGTGCTGCGGCAAATACATATTGCAGATCGGCACGCCCCGTACTTGCATCTGTCGGAGTTCCAACTGCCAACAACACAACCTGTGCATCATGTATAACGTCAGATAGCACTTTGGAGAAATTAAGTCTGCCGTTTTGTGAGTTTCTTTTTACTATTTCATCTAATCCCGGTTCATATATAGGAATCTCGCCCCTTAGCAGCTTTTGTATTTTATTCTCATCTTTATCAACACAAACTACATTATGCCCCATATCGGCAAAGCAAGCACCCGACACAAGCCCTACATATCCCGTTCCGATAACAACTACTTTCATTCTTTCCTCTAAGCGAATTTTTTCAACATTGATTCAACACGGTCTTTCATACTTTCATCTTCCATTGCATAAGCTATGTTAGCCTCTAAAAATCCCAGCCTGTTACCGCAGTCAAAACGCTTTCCTTCAAACTTATAGCCGTAAAAATCTGCATCACTGAGCATTTCCTGCATAGAATCGGTAAGCTGTATCTCGCCGTCTTTAGCTTCCCTGCCCTTTGCCAGATACTCAAATATTTTAGGCTCAAGTATATATCTGCCCGATATTGATAAATTAGACGGAGCGTCTTCAGGCTCAGGTTTTTCCACCATGCCTTTTACTTTTATGACATTTCCTTTTTCATCAGGATTTACGGGGTCTAAAATACCGTATTTCCTTGTATCTTCATTAGGTACTTCGCCAACCGCTATAATGTTACCGCCGACTTCGTTATAGACTTCCACCATTTGGGCAAGCAGCCCCTTTTGTTTATTTAACACCATCTCATCGGCAAGTAATACGGCAAACGGCTCATCTCCTATAAAATTTCTGGCACACCATACGGCATGACCAAGCCCTTTTGCCTCTTTTTGCGGAATGAAAGCTATCTGACCCGATTTGGGTATCCAGTCTTTAACGACAGACAGAGTTTTTTTCTTTTCATCTCTATTTAAAATAGATTGCAGTTCAAAAGCGTGGTCAAAGTGGTTGTTTATAGCACTTTTATTGCGTCCTGTGATGAATATGAATTCTTCAATACCCGCCTCTACTGCTTCTTCGAAAGCATATTGTATAAGCGGCTTTGCCGCAACAGGCAGCATTTCCTTAGGGATAGCTTTTGTTGCAGGCAGGAATCTCGTCCCCAGCCCCCCGACAGGAAAAACCGCTTTTCTTAATGGTTTAATCATAAAAACTCCTCGACCGACGACGAAAATAGGGCTAAAAACTAAAGTTTTAGGTTAAAAATTGCAAGCGTTAATATTACTATTGACATTTATGTAAAAGTCTTTATTTTGCCTTGCTCGGATTATTACCAAATGGATATAAGAAAATGGCTAAGAAAAATACGATATTAGTAAAATTAACTAGCACGGGTATTAATAAGAACGGCAAGCCTACAGGCACATTCTTCGTTAAAAAAAGAAACCCTAAGAAGCAACCTGAAAAATTATCTTTCAAAAAGTACGACCCTAAAGCCGTAAAAGACGATAAGGGCAATTCTGCTAATGATAACAAACCGGGAATGCACGTTCTTTTTGTTGAGAAAAAAATGCCTAACCCTAAAGCTAACTAATTTGCTTTTATATATAATTTCTCCTTTTGCCCCCTTGCTACGCTTGGGGGTTTTTTATTGCTATTTCAATAAAATTGTTATATTTTGTGGTCATGGAATCATCTTTAATATTATTTACCGTTCTAACATGCATGACCCTGCTGGTTTTAGTAGCAGGAGTTTTGGTTATGGCAAAAGGCGGGGAATTCAACAAAAAACACGGCAATAAACTAATGGTCGCCCGTGTTGCGTTACAGCTATTTGCCGTTCTTCTGTTAGGCGGTCTATATTTATTCGCAAAATAATCAAAAAATACTATAAATTATCCGGCATTGTAGTAGTATAATTAGCTGCTAAACGCTAACAGGAGTAACAATGAAAATACTAGTACCCGTAAAACGTGTAGTTGATTACAACGTAAAAGTCAGAGTTAAATCGGACAATTCTGCGGTAGAGACGGCAAACGTAAAAATGTCGATGAACCCCTTTGACGAAATTGCAGCCGAGGAGGCGATAAGGCTAAAAGAAACCGGCAAAGCTGACGAGGTTATAGTCGTATCAATAGGCAACGCAAAATGCGAAGAGGTCATAAGGACGGCTATGGCAATGGGGGCAGACAGAGGAATATTGGTAAAAACAGACGTTGAAACCCAGCCCCTTGGCGTAGCAAAAACCCTAAAAGCTATAGTTGAACAGGAAGGAATCGGTCTTGTTATTATGGGTAAACAGGCTATTGACGATGACTACAACCAAACAGGTCAAATGCTGGCAGCCCTGCTTAACTGCCCACAAGCAACTTTTGCTTCTAAAATTACAATTAACGGCGATTCTGCCGAAGTATCCCGTGAAGTAGATGCCGGAAGCGAGACTATAAAAGTGAATTTACCTGCGGTTATTACTGCCGACCTTCGACTTAACGAGCCTCGCTACCCTGCCCTGCCCAATATCATGAAGGCACGCAGCAAGCCGATGGATACGAAAACCCCTGAGGATTACGGTGTTGATATTACCCCACGTATAAAAACCATAAAAGTTGAAGAGCCTGCTAAACGCACGGCAGGTGTCAAGGTGGAATCGACGGAGGAACTAGTCGAAAAATTAAAAGCAGCAGGAGTGATATAATGACCGTACTGGTAATAGCAGAACATGATAATAATAACTTAAAGGCATCTACGCTAAATACGATTACGGCAGGTGCAAAGCTTGGCTCGGTGGAAGTTTTAGTTGCAGGTTCCGGTTGCTCATCTGTGGCTGAAGAAGCTTCTAAAATAAACGGCGTATCAAAAGTCCTGAAAGCCGATGATGCGGCTTACGAAAATGCACTTGCTGAAAATCTGGCAGCACTTATAAAAGAAATTGCACCTAATTACAGCCATATATTAGCACCTTCTAACACTTTCGGTAAGAACTTTATGCCCCGTGTTGCGGCATTGCTTGATGTATGCCAGATAACAGATGTTTTAGAGGTAGTATCGGAAGATACCTTCAAACGTCCTATATATGCAGGCAATGCTATTGCTACCGTACAAACCTCCGACAGCATTAAAATACTGACGGTTAGGACAACCGCATTTGAAAAAGCCTCCCAAGGCGGCAGTGCTTCTATTGAGGAAATATCTTCCAAAGGTGATAGCGGTTTATCTTCCTTTGTAAAACTGGAAGGCTCAGGCTCGACAGGACCCGATTTATCAAGCTCAAGGGCTGTTATATCAGGCGGACGCGGCATGGCATCAAAGGATAATTTTATATTGATAGAAAAAGTTGCAGCTAAAATAAATGATTGTGCAATAGGTGCATCACGTGCGGCGGTGGACGCAGGTTATATCTCAAATGATTATCAGGTAGGACAAACAGGCAAGATAGTTGCCCCCGAATTATATATTGCAGTAGGTATATCGGGAGCTATCCAACACCTTGCAGGAATGAAGGACAGCAAAATAATTGTAGCTATAAACAAAGATGAGAACGCACCTATTTTTGAAGTGGCGGATTACGGTCTGGTAGCAGATCTTTTTGATGTGTTGCCTCAAATGGAGCAGCTATTATAAAATGGCTAAACGTGCAAAAAATATCCGACCTTCCTCTGCATTACTAGGCAAGAACATAGCCCGATTGCGTATCGCAAAAGATATGAGTCGTAATCAGTTAGGACGCATGATAAATAAAAACGAACAACAAATAGCCAAATATGAAGCCGGCGAATTTATTCCGCTTCCTGTAATAGAAGATATCGGAAAAGCATTAGATGAACCTGTTCCTAAAAAAATTATCCGTAAAATATCTTTTATACGAAAGCTTGAAACCGAACAAAACGCAAAACTGGATAACGAACTATCGGAATTATATAATCTTGCATTCGGCGATATTTATGATGAAGATTAATAATACATAGGAGACAAAATGAAAATAATAGTATTAAACCTCAACAGAAACCTTGAACAAAAAAAACTGGAAAAGCTGTTTGTAAAATATGGCAAGGTTGACTCTTGCAATATCGTAACAGACAAAGAAACCGGACGCTCAAAAGGATTCGGATTTGTTCAAATGCCAGATGAGTCCGAAGCAACGGCAGCCATAACAGCCTTGCATGGAACTCAAGTAAGCGGTAGCAAAATAAGAGTAAAAATATCAGACAACAAGGACGAAGAAATAACTAATGTCTAAGAAACTAAATATAGCTACCGCCCAATTAAATTTTATTGTCGGAGATTTAGAAGGCAATAAGCAAAAGATAATTGCCGCCCATAAAAAAGCACACTCAAAAGGTGCTGATATCATAATATTCTCAGAGATGGCTATAACCGGCTATCCGCCTGAGGATTTAGTTTTACGTAAGGGCTTTCAGGATAAGTCCACCGACATAGTGCGAGAACTTGCTCCATACACCAAAAACGGTACGGCAATGCTAGTCGGGTGTTTATGGCGAGAATGCGACGACCATATTTTCAATGCGGCGGCACTACTTGATAACGGCAAAATAGAACATATTACCTCTAAGTATGACTTGCCGAATTATGGAGTATTTGACGAAAAAAGGGTGTTCAGGGCAGCCCCACTTCCTGAACCGCTACATTTTAGAGGGGTTAATCTCGGTATTTTGATATGTGAGGATTTATGGGGGTTTAAAGTCAGCAAGCATCTGGAAAAGCAAGGGGCGGAGATTTTAGTTTCAATAAACGCATCGCCTTTTGAAGCCAAGAAACACAATACAAGAATGGAAACCGCTAAAAAAAACGTTCGCCAAACCTCACTGCCTTTAATTTATGTCAACCAATATGGCGGTCAGGACGAACTGGTATTCGAAGGCGGCTCGTTCATATTAGACAAAGAAGCAAAAGTATCTTTTCGCCAGCCAAGATGGAAAGAATCCCTTGAAATTACCCAATGGTTTAAAAATAGTGACGGCTTATGGCAGTGCAAAAGCAACGCTGATGAAGTTATAGAATCTGACCGTTTGCAAAATATATATGAGGCAATAAAGCTGGGATTGAAGGACTATGTTGAAAAAAACGGCTTCTTTGGGGTTATAATCGGAATGTCCGGTGGAATTGACTCCGCTCTTTCAGCCGCCGTAGCTGTCGATGCTTTGGGAAAAAACAAAGTCAGACTCGTTATGATGCCATCCAAATATACATCAGATGAAAGTCTTGCCGATGCAGCAGAATGCTCAAAATTGCTTGGCGTAAAACTCGAAAGCATAGATATCGAAAAAGCGGTTAAGGCATTTGATGAAATGCTGGCGGATTCATTTGAGGGACTCTCCCCCGATGTTACCGAAGAAAACATGCAATCACGTATTCGGGGCAATATCCTAATGGCACTTAGCAATAAGTTCGGACACATGGTATTGACCACGGGTAATAAGTCCGAGATGGCAGTGGGCTATGCCACCTTGTACGGCGATATGTGCGGCGGTTATAATGTCCTAAAAGATATATATAAAACAGATGTTTTTGCTTTGGCTAAATGGCTTAATAAGCATGGAACCGTAATTCCTGAAAATATTATCACCAAGCCGCCTACGGCAGAACTTCGACCTAATCAAAAAGACGAGGACTCATTACCGCCATATAAAGTGCTGGACGATATCCTTGTTCGCCTTATTGAAGAACGCCATAGTATAAAGCAGATTATTGAACACGGTCACCCTGAAAATGTAGTAAAAAAAGTTGCCGGTTTGGTAAAACTTGCCGAATATAAAAGACGGCAAGCCCCTCCGGGTCCTAAAATAAGCATGCTTGCTTTCGGTAAGGATAGGCGTTACCCCATCACCAACAAATATAATTTCTGATTATGAAATTACACAACCGACAGAACCGCACTTAGCCATTGCCTCTTCATTTTGTCTTTGTGTTTTAAGTGCCTGTGTGGCAGAACCTTCTACTTTAATATCTTCTGATTTCTTTTTGCCTGATAATGATTCGTACAACTCCTTATTATCCACTTTAGGACTGTTAAATAACTCTTTTACACCGCTATCAATTATTCTTTCCTCCTCATCGGTAAATGCCCTTTTACGTGTACCGTTATTTTCCATAACTTTATCCCCTGAAAATCAAAATTATTAATATATTTACCATTACTACATAAAAAATATATTAAAGTATAGTGTTTTTGTCATACTATGGCTTGACCATAGTATCCAAGCTATATAAAACCTCCCTTATCCATAAGCTTGCACATTAAGAATTATTTAATATTTTGATTATACTATATATTCTTTACTTTGAATAACCACATAACCTGTATGGAGACAGAATATGTCAGAAGACAACATGAACAAACCTCATTCTACGCCTGAACAACCTATTCAGCCACAGCCACAGCCACAACCTCAACAAACCGCTCCACAGCTACAACAAGCAGCTCCACAACCGCAACGAGTTGCACCGCAAGGTAACCCTCCTATGCAGGGACAAAACATGTCTAACGGCGGTTCGGTAAGTGGTCAGCCTAGCATGGAAAACGTTAAATATGCAGGCTTTTGGATTAGATTCTTAGCTGTAATTATTGATGGACTGATTCTGGGAGTTGCTATGTACGCTGTCCAAGCTGTAACCGGAATACAGTTAATTGTAACAGATTATTCAATGGAAGCAGGGCAAGCATCTGCTAACACATCATGGCTGGGAACGGTTATACAAATTTTATATATGACTGTAACCACAGGCTCATCGCTTCAGGCAACCTTAGGCAAGAAAATACTAGGTCTAAGAGTAATGAGAGCAGACGGCTCAAAAATTACTTACTTAAGGGCATTCGGTCGTTTTTGGGCAACCGTACTGTCAGCCTTAACTTTATGTATAGGCTACATCATGGCAGGATTTACAAATCAAAAGAAAGCGTTACATGACATGGTGGCAGATACCAGAGTAGTTTACGCTAAATCAATGTAATAAAAAACACACTGAATGAGAAAAGCGGGAGAATTACTTTTTCTCCCCTTTTTTTTCTTCGATTTTCTCAGATGCTAATTCTTTCGTTTCCTCATCGTCCCCTTTAAGACCGTCTTTAAGGTTCCGCACACCTTTACCCAGATCACCCATAACTTTAGGTAACTTCCCTGCACCGAATATCACGAAAACCACAATAACAACCAATAATAACTGCCAAATACTCGGACTCATTTTCTTTCTCCTGTAAAACTAAACCGCTTTTACTAAAGCATGCTTTTTCTTTCCTGACGATAATTTTATAACACCGTCACTATTGATAAAACCAAGACCGATATTAATCATCTCGTCTTCAATCTTATTATCATTAATTTTTGCACCGCCGCCTTGTATCAATCTTTTTGCGGCTTTTCCCGAGTCTGCTAAACCTGCCTGCATTAATATTTTAAAGGCGGGGATACCGATTTCCAGCTCTGCTTTAGCTATCTCCACCACCGGCAAAGAATCCCCTATGCCGCCTTGCTCGAAGGTTTTTCTGGCAGTTTCCTCAGAATCTTTAGCAGCCTGCTCGCCATGACATATCTTTGTTGCCTCATTTGCCAGAACTATTTTTGCACTATTAATATCAGCACCTTCTAAAGCCTCTAATTTTTCAATTTCGGCAATATCAAGTTCGGTAAATAACCTCAAAAACCTTCCGACATCTTTATCTTCGGTATTACGCCAGAACTGCCAATAATCATACGGCGATACCATATCTTCAGTCAGCCACACCGCACCTTGTGCCGTCTTCCCCATCTTTGCACCTGACGCAGTTGTTATAAGTGGCGTTGTAAGCCCGTAAACATTCCTTTCTTCGCCCTCACTAGGGTGCAGCCTCTTTTGCAGGTCAATCCCGTTTATAATATTACCCCATTGGTCGGAACCGCCGATTTGTACCCTACAACCATGTTTATTATATAACTCAACAAAGTCATATGCCTGCAATATCATGTAGTTAAATTCAAGGAAGCTTAAATTCTGCTCTCTATCCAGACGCATTTTCACGCTTTCAAAACTAAGCATACGGTTAACTGAGAAATGCGAGCCGATATCACGCAGGAAATCTATATATTTTAAACTGCCAAGCCAATCGTCATTATTAACTAAAATGGCATCTGTATCGCCACCTCCGAATTTTATGAACTTACCCAAAAGGCTTTTTATACCGTCCATATTTTTTCGGATACTATCGGAAGTCTGCAACTTTCTTGTTTCATCTTTACCCGAAGGATCGCCTACTTTCGTAGTCCCTCCGCCTAAAAGGACTATCGGCTTATGACCGCATTTTTGCAGCCATCTTAATATCATTATCTGGATAAGGCTTCCCACATGCAAACTGGTTGCCGTACAGTCAAAACCGATATAAACACGCTGACCCTTTGTCGATAATAATTTATCCAGCCCATCTTCATCGGTACATTGATGAAAAAAACCACGCTCATTAAAAATTTTAAAAAATTCCGATTTTGCCATTATTTTATCTTATTGAATAAACTTCTTTAAACCACTTATTATTTCCGAAATATCCTGACCATGATTAAAATGACCTATATATTTACCGTCTTTACCCATTAAATATATATAGGCGGTATGGTCCATTAAATATTCCTGCAAATCTTCCGCCTGTGCTTCCTTATAATATACCCTGTAAGCATTCGCAACTGAAGCTATTTGTTCAGGAGTTCCGGTTAAAGCCTGAAATTTAGGGTGAAAATTAGCTATAAACGGCTTTATATTTTCCACGGTATCCCTTTTAGGGTCAATCGTTATGAAGATCGGCTGTATTTTTTCTGCCATTTCCTCACCTACTCCGGCAATTGACAAAGAAATATTGTTCATATCCGTAGGGCAAATCATAGGGCAGTTTGTAAAACCAAAATATACCAACATATATTTGCCTAAGAAATCCTTGTCGGTTACTGTTTCCCCGTCCTGATTCGTAAGCGAGAAAGACCCGCCTATAAGAACCTCGCCTTTACCTTCTTCGCCAACGGGTATATCAGGACTTACCGCAGGTTTTACCCATGTAGTATATATTTTCATTGTTATAACCAACGCTATGGCAGGTATGAATATATATTTAAAAGTATTAAACATTGTTACCCCTTACTTAAATTTTCAGCAATTTCTATAGCAGCATATGTAAATACGCAAGACGCACCCGCTCTTTTAAATGCCACAATAGACTCGTACATAGCCGCCTTTTCATCTAGCCAGCCATTTTGCGATGCGGCTTTTAACATAGCATATTCACCGCTTACCTGATATGCCAGAACCGGTATATTAAAATTATCACGGACACGGCGTATTATATCAAGATACGGCATTCCCGGTTTCACCATTATCATATCAGCCCCTTCTGCAATATCAAGCTGCACCTCACGCAACGCCTCATCTGAGTTTGCCGGATCCATCTGATAAGTTTTCTTGTCAGCCTTGCCTAAATTAGCGGCAGAGCCTACAGCGTCCCTGAAAGGACCATAAAAACATGAAGCGTACTTAGCAGCATATGAAAGTATCTTAACATCATTGAATTTTTTGTTATCAAGGGCTTGCCTTATAGCCCCTACCCTTCCGTCCATCATGTCGGACGGTGCTACGATATCGGCTCCCGCCTCGGCTAGCGATATAGCTTGCCTGCAAAGAATATCTACCGTTTCATCATTTAATATTTTTCCACCAGTTACAAGCCCGTCCTGACCGTGGCTTGTGTATGGATCAAGTGCCACATCGCATATAACACCTATATCGGAAAAATTATCCTTTATTGCAGATACCGCCTTAGATACCAGATTATTTGCATTATACGCCTCTTTAGCGTCTTCTGATTTTTTCTCTAACGACACAACGGGAAACAGGGCAACTGCCGGTATCCCTTGTTCATATGCAACACTTACCTTTTCAAGCAGCAGGTCGATAGAAAGCCTTTCCACAGAAGGCATAGACGCAATTTGCGTCTTCTTGTTATCCCCTTCCTGAACGAATAACGGCAATATCAAATCGTCCGGCGAAACTTTATTTTCGGCAACGATTCTCCTTGACCAGTCAGAGCTTCTATTTCTTCTCAGTCTTGTATCGGGAAAACTACTTATTGTATTATTCAAAATATTCATTAAAATTGCTTTTGATTAATTAAGTAAGCACAAATGCTGTTTTATATAGAATTTTTGACCTTTTGTCACTTAATAACTTGTTGTTTTAATAATAAAATAAATGATAAAAAATGCGACTTATAACTATATTTATAATTTTGTTCTCACCTATATTTGCACATGCCGATTCTAACGCAAAAGTGCCTTATTTTGCTTCTATCAAAGCAGGAGAAGCAAATGTGCGTACAGGTCCCAGCGTGCGTTATCCCATTCAATGGGTTTACCAAAGAGAAAGCTGGCCTGTTGAAGTTACCGCTACCTTTGAGGGCTGGAGGAAAATACGTGACATAAAAGGGGAAGCCGGCTGGATTCACGAAAGCCTTTTAACAGGCAAGCGAAACGCCGTTATCAGTACGCATGGCGTACAGGAGATTTACCGCCTACCTATGAACAATACCAAAGTTGTTGCGATTGCCGAAAGCGGAGTTGTAGCAGAGCTTGAAGAATGTAAAAAACAATGGTGCAAGGTTGCCGTTGAAAAAAAAGAAGGCTGGATAGAATCAAAATACCTGTGGGGCGTTAAATCTGACGAGGTTTTTGATTAAGTTCTTTTTTGCCACCTAAGCCACCCTACTCAAACCAATCACCACATCAGCACCATCTATCTTTTGTTCAAAACGGTGGTTACAATTATCAGCTTTTGCAGCAGATACCGAGTCAGCCAATGTCTGCTCCGCTATATAGCCGTTAAAGCCGTTTAGTGCCTCAACAACATTATTATTATCGGTTTCAACATTCAGATTTATACGGTCGGTTATATTCAAATCGGCATCTTTACGTGACTGCTGAACAAGGCGAACTAAATCTCTGGCAACACCTTCTATTTTCAGTTCGTTGGTAACATTTAAATCCAAAAGCACCAATGCATCATTAGTAGAAAGTGCCTGCGCCCCACCTTTTGACCTCGGCTCCAGTGCAAGTGAACACTCCTCACCTGTCAGCACTTCTCCCACAGCTTCGATTTTACCGTCAGGAAGCTGTTTCCACTCACCTTTTTTGGTAGCTGCTATTATATCTTTCATTTTGGCAGGAAGCCTTTTTCCCAGCACAGGGAAATTAACCTTCAACCTTAAATCGGCAAATTCTTCAACATTGCTACTGAATTTAACCTCTTTAACATTAACCTCATCTTTTATCAGGTCGGCGTAATCCTCAAGCCTTTGCGGCTCAGGGTCTATTATAGTTAAGCTTGCAAGAGGCTGCCTTACACGAATATTTTCCGCACCACGGATAGACAAAGCGGCATTACAAGCATCACGCACCCTATCCATATCATGCATCAGGTGAGCTTCGTCTAAAACATCGGACATATCGGGGAAATCCGCCAGATGCACCGACGTTGCTCCCTCGCCTTCTATCCCCTGCCATATCTCTTCAGACAACAAAGGCAATAGAGGGCTTATCGCACGACACATTATATTAAGCACCGTATAAAGCGTATTATAAGCTTCAAACTTATCGCTATCTTGTTCCGAACGCCAGAAACGCTCTTTATTACGCCTGATATACCAGTTATTCAGCACCTCAAAGAAATCCTCAACCGCCTTGCACGCATTGGGCGTATCGTAAGCGTCCATTTGTGCCTCAATATCGGTAACAGCACTCTTACACTTAGCCAATATATACCTGTCCATAAGGTTATCAGACGACGGTTTGAACCTCGCTTTAACCCCGTCGGCATTGGCGTATAATGTAAAGAAGCTATAGCTATTCCATATCGGTTTCATCACAAGGCGTACAGCATCACGAACCATATTGCCTTCTTTGTCGATTAGCAACTCACCGCCATGCATAATAGGCGCGGATATCATCACCCAACGCATAGCATCAGAGCCAAACTTATCAAACACGTCCATAGGGTCTGCATAGTTATTCAAACGCTTGGAAAGCTTTTGCCCCTTATCGTCCAATACTACGCCATGACAAATTACATTCTTAAACGGCGGACGGTCAAACAACGCTGTAGATAACACCATAAGGGTATAAAACCAGCCACGAGTTTGTGCCACATATTCCACAATAAAATCCGCAGGGAAATGACTTTCAAACCATTCTTTATTCTCAAATGGATAATGTGCTTGTGCATATGGCATTGAACCTGATTCAAACCAGCAGTCAAAAACATCTTCGACTCTGCGAAGTGTATAATTGGAATCTTCAGGGTCAGGCTTGGTCAGAGTATCAATAAAAGGTCTGTGCAAATCATCAACCGGCTTGCCAAAAAAATCCTCCAACTCTTTGATACTTCCGAATACATATAGCTTTTTATTCTTAGGATTATCCGAACGCCAGATAGGTATCGGCGAACCCCAAAAACGGTTACGTGAAATCGACCAGTCACGGGCATTTTCCAGCCACTTACCGAACTGCCCGTCTTTAATATGATTAGGTATCCAATTAATTTGCTGATTAAGTTCAACCATACGGTCTTTAAACTTAGTAACTTCCACATACCAGCTAGGCACAGCCTTATATATAAGCGGAGTATCTGTTCTCCAGCAATGCGGATAGTTGTGTTTGTAATCCTCAGATTTTATTAACTGCCCCTTTTGTTTCAGGTAATTTATAATACGCAGGTTCACTAGCCCATTATCTTGTAACTGCTTTTCTTTATATGGCTCATCTTCTGCTTTGCCTTCGGTTTGGGCAATAACATTCAAGCCTTTTAGGTATAGGGCATTTTTCAAAATATCATTTCCAAGGAAATCCGAGTTTATTTCGATTAATGTTGATTCTCCGACTTTGTATTCGGAAGTTATATTGCCATCTCTGGTATAGGAAATGTTATCTGTTACTTTTAAATATTCTTTACAGTCGATCAATACATTCCGGTTCTCTGGAATTATATAACAAACCTTTTCACCTTGCAGCTCAGCCGAAGCTACTCCCCCCTTGAGGGGGAGTTGAGATTGCACAGCAATCTCGTGGGGGGAGTTTTTCACATCTTGACTATACCCCCCACGGTCAGTGGCTTCGCCCCTGCCCAACTCCCCCTCAGGGGGGGAGTAGTTTTTTGTTAGGCATATAAATTTATCTTCAATATTAACGCAATCATCACCATGCTTGCTTGTTAGTATGTAATATTTATCGGCATCGGGTGCGTCTTCCGGTTTATTATCAAGCGAATATACTATAACCCCTTCGGTTTCATCATAAATCGGAAGATTTATATTTTTTCTATCTATTATTCCAAATAGCTCTTCAGTATATCTTCCTGCATGGTCAACAGGGCATATAACTTGCGTTTTAGAGTCAGAAAGCCCTGCAATATTTTCTTTTTTACATGCGTCAAAGTCATCTTCACCAAATCCGGGGGCAAGGTGAACTATTCCTGTTCCGTCACCTTCTGCTACAAAATCGGCAGATATTATTTTGAAGGCGTTTTCAATTCCTACCAAATCAAAATAAGGAAATAATGGTTTGTATGATAGACCGACTAGATTGGAGCCTTTAAGTCTTTTAAATTCTTGCTCATCATCTGTCGACAAATCTTTTGCATATTTAGCAACAGAACTCTTTGCCAATATATAACAAACCTTCTTACTCCCCCCTAGAGGGGGAGTTGATAAATTACAAGGTAATTTATCGTGGGGGGTTTTTGAGGAGTCATTTTTCAAGAAATCCAATATTTTCTCAACAACCCCTTCAACATTTTCGTTAACCTCATTATTCCAAAAACGCAGAACTCTATAGCCTTTGGACTTTAAAAAATCAGTCCTTTTTTCATCATATTCTTTTTGCTCAGCATGCTGACTTCCATCTAGCTCAATAACCAAATTTGCAGCAGGGCAGAAAAAATCGACAATATATTTATCTATAGGCTGTTGCCTGCGGAATCTAAAACCATCTAGCTGTTTTCCGCTTAAATATTTCCAAAGTTTAGATTCTTCTTTTGTAGATTCTTTTCTAAGCTCTCTCGCCCGATCAAGTGCTTCCTGATTATACCCCCCACGGTCAGCGGCTTCGCCCCTGCCCGACTCCCCCTCAGGGGGGGAGTAATTTTCTTCCACAACCACACAAGCATACTCAATCCCCTCGCCTACTGCTAAAGCTAAATTACTTGGCAAAGTCCAAGGCGTAGTTGTCCATGCCAGCACTTTATATTCATCAGCTTCCGGGGCATTTTGCGGCTTTTCATTCAAGGTGAACGCAACCGTAATCGCCTTATCCGTCCTCTCACGATAAGAATTATCCATTCTGGTTTCAAAGTTAGAAAGTGGAGTTTCGCATGCCCATGAATACGGCATAACACGCATAGATTCATAAACTAAGCCTTTATCATAAAGCTGTTTGAACGCCCATAAAACAGACTCCATATAGCCTGTATCCATCGTTTTATAGTCATTTTCAAAATCAACCCAACGAGCCTGACGATTTACATATTTCTCCCACTCGCCTGAGAATTTCATCACCGATGTGCGGCACTTTTCGTTAAATTTATCTATTCCATATTCAACGATTTTATGACGACCTGAAATACCCAGCTCCTTTTCAGCACCCATTTCAGCCGGCAACCCGTGGCAATCCCAACCGAAACGACGTTCTACTTTTTTGCCTTTGACGGTCTGATAACGGGCAAAGATATCTTTTACAAACCCTGTCAGCAAATGCCCGTAGTGAGGCAACCCGTTGGCAAACGGAGGGCCGTCATAGAAAATAAACTCATTATCCTTGCCGTCTTTTTTAGCATCTCTGTTATCAACAGAGTCCTCAAAACACTTATTTTCGTTCCATAATTTAATTATGTTCTCTTCCAATTTCGGAAAATCAGGGTTGGAATTAACTTCAGGATAATATTTTTTCATAACGCCAATTTTAATATGATAAAAGAAGACGTATAATACAAAAAAATTAAGAATATGCAAGGCTATAAAGAATGTTATTCAGCCTTGTCGCCTCTTGATTTTATGCCGCTCAAACACTCAAATAACAACACCTTTATCGCAACGAAAAGCAGTATAAACGGGCTTAATAAAATACAGAATATGCTTAAAATATACCCCACGAGAACACCACATAGTTGCATACATAGAAAAATCACACAACCTAGTGTAGTTTGAAAAATTTTCTATGCAACCGAAATATTTGGAATTTTTGTATTTTTATCTTATAATAAATATTGTCATGCTGAATTTTTTCAGCATCTTCTATAAAAAACATAGACTCTGAAACAAGTTCAGAGTGACACACTCAAACAAAGCAGGCAAAGTATGTCACGTGAAAAAATGGATTTTGATGTTGTAATTGTAGGTGCAGGCCCTTCTGGGCTATCGGCTGCAATAAAGTTAAAACAAGAATCCCCTGATTCCACTATTGTTATAGTGGAAAAAGGTGCGGAAGTAGGTTCGCATATATTATCGGGAGCGGTTATTGAACCACGCTCCCTTAACGAATTGATACCTAACTGGAAAGAAAAACAAGCCCCACTGACCACCAAAGCAAAAGAAGATAACTTCTTTTTCCTTACTGAAAAAGGCAGCCTCCGACTGCCCGTTCCACCACAGGCGAATAATCATGGCAATTACATTATATCACTTGGCAATTTCTGCCGTTGGCTGGCACAGCAGGCGATGGATATGGGAGTTGAAATTTATCCCGGTTTTGCTGCATCTGAAATACTATACGAAAATGATAAAGTAGTAGGCATAGCAACAGGAGATATGGGAGTTTCAAAATCGGGAGAAAAGAAAGACTCTTATCAACAAGGAGTGGAGCTGAGAGGAAAATATACATTATTTGCAGAAGGTTGCCGAGGCTCTTTAACGCAAGACCTTTTTGATAAATTCAAACTTCGTGAAAATTGTGACCCGCAAACATACGGAATGGGCATTAAAGAATTATGGGAAGTACCGACAGAAGTCCATAAACAAGGATTAATAACCCACACCATAGGGTGGCCGCTTGATAAAAACACTTATGGCGGCTCATTCATGTATCACCTTGAAGATAATCAGGTGGCTATCGGTTTTGTGGTCGGGCTTGACTACCAAAACCCTTACCTTAGTCCTTATGAAGAATTTCAGCGTTTTAAAACCCACCCGAAGATACGCCCTATATTAGAAAACGGCAAACGTATCTCATATGGTGCAAGGGCATTAAACGAGGGGGGATTACAATCTATTCCTGATTTGGTATTCGCAGGAGGAGCTATCATAGGCTGTGGGGCAGGCTTTATGAATGTTCCTAAAATAAAGGGTACTCACACGGCAATGAAATCGGGAATGCTGGCGGCTGAAGCTGTCGCAAAAGCCTTAAAAGGAGAAGCTGACGACCTTTCATCATACGCAGATAGCCTGAAAAAATCATGGGTATATTCAGAACTGAAAAAAGTACGCAATATACGCCCTGCATTCAAATGGGGCTTATGGAAAGGGTTGGCACATTCGGCACTTAGCACGGCGTTAGTAGGTCTTGAGCCATGGACATTAAAGAATCATGCCGACCATGACTCCTTAAAAAAGGCTTCAGACTGCAAGAAAATTGAATATCCGAAACCTGACGGTAAAGTTACGTTTGACCGCCTGACATCCGTTCAGCTATCTAACACCAACCACACAGAAGACCAGCCTGTGCATTTAACTTTGAAAGATAAAGATGTTCCGACTAATTTAAACTTACCTGAATATGACGGTCCGGAACAAAGATACTGCCCTGCCGGAGTGTATGAGTATATTCAAGATGGTGTGGGCAAAAAACTACAGATAAATGCACAAAATTGTGTGCATTGTAAAACATGCGATATTAAAGACCCGACTCAAAACATAAAATGGATCTGCCCGGAGGGAAGCGGAGGCCCACGATATCCGAATATGTAAGCTGAATTAAACAGCGTCCCACATTAACGGCTTACCGGACTTATCTTCTGCCATTTTGCCGTCATCAAACTGTACGGCGATATATTTTCCGTGTCCGACATGCGTACCGACGTAAAGAACCGGCTTAACAGGCTTTCCGTTGTAAGTTTTAACTTCAGCTTTCACACGCTTTGCAGGGTTATTCTTAGACATAACAATTACCACCAATTAAAAAATTTGAGTAGTAGCTTTTAAAGCTTTTAACATACTTTGTCAAGTATATTAAAAAAATCACATATCAATTTTCTTTTTACCAAGAAGTAGTAGTGCAAAGTTACGCCCTGACCTTAATACGGGATATAGTACTTTAGAAATCCTTCTTGATTTGAACACGAATCTGTTAAACCTGTTAAACCAGTTAGCACTAGTAGACATCAAAGCCAGCTTGTGAATACATTCGTCACCATGATAAACATCGTCATCAATTATAAGAGCCATGCCCTCATCTAGCGTATATCCCTTTTCATGGATTTTTTTTATTATATCCGAATCATTACTTAAGGTACGGGCATCAATAATTTTTACCACCCCGCCCGTTTCTTTCAAGCGGAGTAATCTTACATAGCGTGAACAAAACGGGCATTCTCCGTCATAAACTATATACATCAGCGTACCTTAATAATCTGCTCATCTTGCTTTACAATCTTGTCCTTTATCTTGCCTTCTACCATATCCGTACACGCCGAACGTGTTATAACCTTCAGATACTCTATATCATTAGGGTCGATATTATGGAATTCCTCATACAATAAAGGATTGCTCTGATGGTGATGCAACCTCATATAATATGAATATTTACCGTACATCTTCATATCTTCAAGAACATCTTGATGTATAGCTTTTACGAATTTTTCAACATTATCAAGCCTTATTTTCTCATCTTCAGGTGTTTCCAACTTACTTTCATCGACAGGAGGCACTTTACACTCGCCGTTTAACCTGCGTTCATCGGCACTATATGAAAGACCGGCTACATTAGGAGAAAAATGACCCGAACGCACTCCCTTATCAAGCTTTCCGTGCGAGAATGAATATGCATGTGCCCCCGCATAAGCTATAGGAACATCTATCCACTTGTCCGATCCTACGGTTTTAGCCTGTAACATCACAAAACGTGTATCCCTTACATCATACCAGCCCAGAAAAGCCGTGTGAAAAAGACTCATGCCTCCCAGCAATATAGTCACAACGGCCGCAATTTTTGACACATCATAAATTTCAGAATCCCTCACCTTATGAGTAGCAACAAGTATTGAAATATTCATCCATATCCAAGGCCAGAACAATATACCTCCGATAACATAAACACCGATATGGAATATATCAAAAATAACTGCCGATATCCTAAGCCATGATATTTTCAATATAAATAATATGCTCAAAAGCTGTACAGCCAAAGTGACGGCATTAAACAAAACATGTCCGCTGCTTAAGGAGTCATATACAAATTGTGCAAGCTGCGGGGGAGTGCCAAGCGGAGCTACACCTTTATAAACGGCAACTATATATAGCTGTGATATATCATTTTCCAGTAGCCACTCAAACGGTCTGCCGTCCAATCTCATCTTAGCTATACCCGACCAGAAATAATTCGCAATATGCACGCCTATAGCAACATAGGCGATAGACTGATATGCTATATTTATTTGTTCGGACGTATATTTATTTTTCCTTTTAAAATATTCCAGCAAAACAATGCAAAAAGCAAACAGAAAACCGGCATCAGACAGGTAATAAATGTCATGGAATGCCATTGTAACCCCTGAAATAGCCTCCACCATCTCACGGGCAGCTATAATATGTAAGGCAGGAAGCATAAAAAAGACGGGTCGGCGTATCGCTATTAATGCAAATATGATTGACGGAAAATCCCCGTAACGCAATATATCGGCAAGCATATCTGTTTCTTTTTGGGCTGAAACATATGTTGTCGGCTCAACCACAAGATAAAATGCCAGCCCTATAGCCACCATTTTACCGAGCCTTCGCAATATCGTACAGGTAATGTCGGTATCTTTTATCTTTGCACCCAACAGTACAAACACAAAGCCTGTCAACATCAGTAAAATGTATGAGTTTAAGCCTTCATAATAAAAAAAAGCCAAAAAGAACGAGGCTTTATAAACAAAAAACGCAAGCAATGCTACTGCTATAAAACCGAAATTATATATTAAATCCCCAATGCTTTTTTTATCTTTTACCATACTTAACACTTAATAAACAATCATAAAAATTATTTAATTTCAGGCAATTCCTTCGGCATGAACTTACCTAAACCGCCTCTCATCAGGGTCTTTTTGTCCATTTTACTGACTTTTTTCATCATTACAGCCATTTGCTTATGCTGTTTTAGAAGTCTGTTAACTTCCTGTACGGTCAGCCCGCAGCCTGCTGCTATGCGTTTTTTACGAGAAGCGTTTATTACCTTCGGGTATCGCCTTTCCTGCTTAGTCATTGATGAGATAATAGCTTCCTGACGGATTATCATCTTATCATCAACACCCGCCTCATCTATTTCTTTCTTCATTTTGCCAAGCCCCGGCAGCATACCCATAAGCCCGCCTACGCCTCCCATTTTACGCATCATCTTAAATTGTTTGGCAAGGTCGTTAAGGTCAAACTGACCTTTTTTAAGTTTCTTCTCTAACTTCTTGGCTTCCTGCGTATCAATATTTTCAGCGGCTTTTTCCACTAATGAAACAACGTCACCCATACCAAGTATCAAAGATGCTATCCTATTAGGGTGGAACGGTTCAAACTCGGACACTTTTTCACCAACACCCATGAATTTTATAGGGCAGCCGGTAACGCCACGCATTGAAAGTGCTGCCCCTCCTCGTCCATCACCGTCAATACGAGTAAGGATTATACCTGTTACACCTATTTTTTCATTAAACTTGCTTGCGATATTTACTGCGTCCTGACCCGTCAGGGAATCTGCTACGAGCAATATTTCGGTAGGATTCGACACTTTCCTAACGTCCTGCAACTCCGTCATTAGCTGCTCATCGATGTGTAAACGTCCTGCCGTATCGAGGATAACTATATCATATCCCTCGGTTTTCCCCTTTTGTATGGCTCGCTTAGTGATTTCAACGGGTTTTTGACCCGCAATTATCTCTACCGTATCTACCGATATCTGCTTGCCCAGCACCTCCAACTGCTCTTGTGCAGCAGGACGATATACGTCCAGCGATGCCATAAGCACTTTTTTATTTCTTTTTAAATTCAAGAAGTTAGCCAACTTACCCGAAGACGTAGTCTTACCCGACCCTTGCAACCCCACCATCATAATAACTACCGGAGGGCTTGCGTTCAGGTTTATTTCAGACTCATCGGAGCCAAGCATGGCTTCAAGTTCATCTTGAACAATCTTTATCACCATTTGCCCCGGTGATACGCTTTTTATCACCTGCCGACCTATTGCCTTTTCTTTTACTTTAGCTATAAAATCCTTTGCTATAGCTAATGAAACATCGGCTTCAAGCAGTGCTATCCTGACTTCACGCATAGCAGCCGAAACGTCGGCTTCCGACAGGACACCTTTACTTTTTAGCTTGGAAAATACTTTACTAAGGTTATCGCTTAAACTTTCAAACATATTGTAGTATAATAATAATTAGGTTAAGAATTCTTTATTGTTTACAAAGCAAATGATTGACAAAGTACAATAATAAATGACAGATACTATAAAGTAAATTAAACAAAAAACCATAGGTATTTTATGAATGACTTTAATAAACAAAAAGGCTTTTCACTTGTTGAGTTAGGAATGTCCCTCTCAATAATAGCTATGGTTATCGCTGCTGTTGTTGCCGGTGCTAATCTAAAAGAGAAATTCGAATTGAATCAGGCAATGGAAGACATAGGTAACATTAACTCGGCAGTTACAGAATTCAAGGACATATATAACGGCTATCCGGGTGACATGTTTGATGCCGAGGACAAGCTAGGCTCTACAGAAACAAACTCCGGCAACGGTAACAACGCAATTGAGGCAAGTGCCACAGGTACGATAGACGGAACGGCAGGAGCAGTTAACGAACAGACTTTATTCTGGCAACATCTGGCTATATCAGGTCTTATAGAGGGAAGCTATGACGGTGCTACGGAATTTATGAAAGCCCCTATATCAAAAGGCATATACACAGTTAGCAAAACCTCAACCGGAGGTCTGTTGATATTGTTAGAAAGAGCCAGAACAATCGTAACAGGACTGCCAAGGGGAATATTAACAACAAAACAGTCATGGGAGATAGACACAAAATTTGATGACGGCATTCCGACTACGGGAGTTATACAGGCACAGGACGGCGATGGTGAAACCGCTCAAGATTGTGTCAATACAACAACAACTCCGGCTTCTTATAAATTAAGCAACACAGGTGAAGCACCTTGTGTTTTGATATTCCTTGTTGAATAATAGTTAAACACTACTATTTGGGAGTGTTCACTAAAGATATATTTAGTCATGCTGAACTTGTTTCAGCATGACTAAAATGACACAGTATATAGTCCTTTAAATTATAGTATTTACACTTTCGGATACTGCTGTCATCCCCCGAATTGCCGTAGGCAATTATAGGGGGATCTAATTTTAGTATTTCCAAAATTTATTGATAGTTGTCATCCCCGCCTCCGTGCGGGGATCTTCTGTCAGTTAAAACAGATCCCCCTATAATTTGCTTCGCAAATTCGGGGGATGACATTATCATTTAAAATTAGAAACACTATAAATTGACGGTAGATCCCCGCATAAAGCGGGGATGACAATCATAAGTGTAAAAAAGTGTAAATAATATAATTTAAATGACTATATAGTATTTTCCGGTTAAAAGAAAACTATGCAATTTTTATTATGTCACTTGTCACCCCGTCGTATGACGGGGTCCGGCAGTACTTGCAACACCGCACCTGACCCCGTTATAAAAACGGGGTGACAAATTCATAGTTCTGTTCCGATTAGAAAATACTATAGATACCCCAAACAAGTTCAGCATAACAATCTGCTTATTTAGCTCAAGAATCTAATTTGGCGTAATATAATAAATAACAAGATAAATACCAAGGAAAGTTCCCGCCCACATGACGGTTGTACCCAATGACCAGCTTCTTGCCAGTAATCCCTCAGGGCTATATATTTCAGTAAATAGTTTTAACCATTTTTTCATTATCTTTTTAGCTACTATCAGACCTATCCTTGCAGGGAAACGACCTATATAATAAAGGGCGGAAACAACGTAATGACCAAGCCCCCTATAAAACCAGTCAAAATCTAAGCTTATGGTATCTTTACGCTTTAACATAGGCAACATCAAAAAGAATGCCAGAGCTGCGAACAATAATAACTGCAATTGCCCTATAACATGTTCTTTATTATATACAACATAATCAGGCACAACAGGCAGCATCTGATATATGGTTTTCTCTGCAACTCCGGGGATTCCAAGAATAATGCACAATAACGAAAAGAATATCATTGCCAGCTTCATATTAAACGGAGGCTCATCTGGACGCATACCGGAATCCTTACCGAAAAATACAAACCACGGAAATTTTAGCCCCACATACAAAAATGCTCCTGCCGATGCCGCCATCAGTAAATACCATACCATTTCCAGCTCTTCTTTCATTACGGCAGAAACTATCATTGATTTAGTAATAAAGCCTGATGTAAGCGGAAATGCCGATATTGAAAACGCCCCTATAATTCCACAGACCATAGTCAGTTTCATTGTGCGGCAAAGACCGCCAAGCTCGGTGAATTTACTTTTTCCCGTCATATACAGAACCGAACCTGCCGACATGAACAATAAAGCCTTATAAACAATATGTGCAAATGCGTGAATGGCAGTACCGTTTAGTGCCATCGTAGTGCCGATACCGATACCGATTATCATAAACCCGACCTGATTAACGATACTGTATGACAATATCTTACGCATATCATTTTCCAGCATTGCGTATATAATGCCGTAAAATACCATGAACAGACCTAAATAAATCAATAGCTGCGTTCCGGCAAATAATGTAAGCAACACGAAAACCGCCGTTTTAGTAGTGAAAGCCGATAAAAATACCGCCCCAAAAGGTGAGCTTTTCGGATATGAGTCGGCAATCCATGCAGACATCGGAGGGGCTGCGGCATTAATAAGGATACCTATTAAAATAAGCCACATTATTATTCCGTTCATATCCAGACCGTATTCAGGGAACAACAACGATGTGTGAGCCTCAAACGGAACAAGGGTAGCCGTTCCCGTCAGCATTATCTGCCCTATGATTCCGGTCATTAAAATAACACCGCCAAGGAAGTGTATCAAAGCATATCGCATTCCTGCCTGCATTGAGTTTTTCTGATCGGATACAAAAATTATTAAAGTAGAACCTATCGCCATTAGCTCCCAATATATGAACAGGCTTATAAAATCTCCTGAGAAAGTGACCCCCAATGCACTGCCTCCATATAAAAAGGCTGCCGAGGTTTCTATTCTTCTGCTTTGCATAAGTCCGAATAAAGCACCGCCAAAAGACGCTATGCAAAATATCGTACCGAAAATATGGGAATAAGCGTGTGCAAATGCCGGTCTGATATTAAAACCTGCTATGTTAAGGCTTATAAGGTCATCTCCTACAGGCATCTGCCAAACTCTAAAAAGAGCCAGAACCGGTATCATCAGGACAAACGGAACCCTGATATGTTTGGGCATGAACGGTATCAACAACGCACCGATAAGCATGAAGAACGAAGGCGGCATAAGACTAAGAATACTACTCATCTTCTCTTACCTCCTTATAATAATCTTCTTTTCTCTTTAAAAAGACCCCAAGCACTTTGGAAACTATACCGATAGCCACACAAGAGGCAAAGCCGAACATAGCATTGAAAAATCTATAATTGGCAATTTCAAATTTATTATGCGGATGCATGTAAAAATCACCTGCCAAAGCAGCTATCAGTACAAGAATAAATAATATCCAAAGTTTTTTAACCATCTAATTTACCAATTCTTTTGCAAGTTCCATGAACACACCCGGATAGATAAACAGAAGCAGCGTAGCGGCAGCAGTAATCATCAACGCAAGGACTATAGGGAAAGACGACTCACCATGCCTGCGTCCTATTACCACACCGGGATCTTGCCGTTCATTTTCAAAAAACGCTTTGTAAATAACAGGCAGAAAATAAGCCGCATTCAATAAAGTGCTTATAATTACAACAATAATAACCCAATAAAGCTCCCTGTCAAAAGCACCGTTTATCATATACCACTTTGAAATAAAACCCACAGCAGGAGGAATACCTATCATAGATAACGCCCCTATTGAAAAAGCAATCATAGTAATAGGCATTTGTTTACCGATACCCGACATCTGGCTTATCTTGCTTTTACGAGCCGTTGTGTAAATAGAACCTGCCGCAAAGAATAAAGTTATCTTTCCAAATGCATGAGCTACAATGTGAAATGCTGCCGCAGTAATTGATTTAGGTGCTAAGATTGCCGCAGCCAATACAACATATGAAAGCTGGCTTACGGTAGAATAGGCAAGCATCTTTTTTAAGTTATCCTGTTTTAAAGCAACCAAAGATGCCACGATAATAGTAAAAGATGCCACCCACGCAAGCCACTGACCGCTCCACCAGTTTGCATCTGCAAGCTGCTGCAAATTATCGACACCGAAAATATACACAATAATTTTTACGATGGAAAACACTCCCGCCTTTACAACTGCCACAGCGTGCAATAAGGCACTAACGGGAGTCGGAGCAACCATTGCCGCCGGAAGCCATTTATGAATCGGCATAAGTGCTGCCTTGCCGATTCCGTATATATAAAGGAACAACAACAGCGATGATAAGCCGACACCCGCATTGGCGGCTAAAATACCCCCTTGTGTAAACTCAAGCGTACCGGTAGTCACATACGTTAAAATTATAGCAGGCAGTAAGAAACAAATTGAAGTTCCCATTAATATCCCAAGATATACTCGACCTGATTTTTTAGCCTCTAAAGTCCCCGAATGAGTAACCAGAGGGAAAGTGCAAATTGTCATTAGCTCGTAAAACACAAATAGCGTAAGCAGGTTTGAGGCGAATGCCACACCTATCGCTGCAAATATAGCTACCGCAAAGAAACAGAAAAAACGGCTTTGGTTATTTTCATTATTACCGCGCATATAGCCTATCGAATATACGGTACTGACTATCCACAAGAAAGATACTATAAGAGCAAATATCATGCCCAGAGGCTCGATAGAAAAAGATATCGAAAGCCCCGGCATTATCTCTATAAGATTATATTTTATAGTTTCACCCGACCTGAATATCTTCAAAACGTCCAGTATATTGGCAAAAAGGAACAGCGATATAACAACGGTAACTATGTCCCTGAGATTAGGGAAGCGTATAACGGCATTAGTCACCACCGCTAAGAGCGGTAGTAAAAAGCAAACTAATAGATATGTTTCGTTGTTTTCAAAATTCATAATTATAAACTAAACAAATATTCCGAAATCCTTAATGCAAAATCAATTACAGGCTCGGTGTAAATACCGAAAAACACCGTAGCAAATGCCATTAAAACCATAGGCAGCACCATAAGCATAGGTGCTTCCTGAACTTTCTTATTTCTTGGGTGGCATTTTTTAAAACATGCTATCTCAACTACACGCCATATATATATAAGTGCCAACAGCGAACTGACCAAAACCGCAATAAATATCGGCCATAGATTGGCATCAAGCAACGCATTCAGCAAGAACCACTTGCTTATAAAGCCTCCTGTAAAAGGCACTCCGACCAGACTCAAGCCCGCCACTACAAAAGCCCCTACGGTTATAGGCATTTTTTTAGCAATACCGCTAAAATTTTCAAGACGTGCGTTACCAAGCCTATAAACCACACAACCTACCGCCATGAATAAAGTTGCCTTTGCAAGCGCATGATTAAACAGGTGAATTATTGCCGCCGAGTTCCCAAGCTCATTTTTTAAACTTATGCCCAAAATAATATAACCTATCTGTGCTACTGAAGAATATGCAAGCATACGCTTAATATTCCTCTGATATATAGCCACTAACGACCCTACAAATATAGCAACAACGGACAATGTCATGAATATTTTGCTCAAATCCATATCGGTGAAGGCAAACTCATAACCGAATATTGAAAATATTATCCTTATTAAAATATATATACTTACCTTGGTAGCCGTTGCCGATAAGAACGCAGAAATAAACGAAGGGGCGTTCGTATAAGCATTAGCAAGCCATAAATGCAGGGGAAATATAGCTATTTTCAAAGCCAGTCCCACGGTCAGGAACGCTAACGCAGCCTTTATCGGGGTCTTATCCAGCATCAAAGGTGATTGCGATATTCTCAAAGACAAGTCTGAAATATTCAATGTTCCTGTCATCATATATAACAACCCTATCCCTATCAGGAAGAACGTAGCACCGATAGTTCCCAACACCAGATATTCAAATGACGCTATTAACGCCCTCCTGTCCTTACCCATAGCGATTAATGCGTATGTAGCAAGTGACGATATTTCCAAAAACACATATATGTTGAATGCGTCATTGGTAAAGCACATTCCCAAAAGCCCTGCAAGACACAACATGAACGTGGCAAAGAATATAGGCTGCTTAGACCTTTCCACCTCATCATCAATGCTGTTATAAGCGTATATAGACGTTACCGACGCAACGCCGGATACTATAACCGCAATAAACGAGTTCAGCATGTCAACCCTGTACTCTATTCCAAAAGGAGGCTTCCACCCGCCCATATAATAGGATATAGGAGAACCGTTAAACACCATATAGGCAAGGTTAAGTGATATTATCAGGCATAAAAAGGAAACTACGACGGTAAGAATCCACGCAACACGCTTTGTCGGCATAAATGCACATATAGGTGCTGCCAGCAACGGAATAACAACTTGTAAAGCAGGTAAGTTAGCAATTATCATGAATTCTCCCTTTCATTTTTGCTAAACTCGTTATCTAACTTTAATATCTCGTCCTCCTCAATAGTTCCGTATTCTTCTTTTATACGCACAATGATAGCCAAACCTACGGCTATCACCGCCACACCTACCACAATAGCGGTAAGCATAAGTACATGCGGAAGGGGGTTGGTATAAAAATGCTCACCATCTAATAGATAAATATTTTTTTCTCCCATTACCATATCAACCCTTATCGGAGGCAATCCACCTTCTATACTGCCTACAGAAATATAGAAAAGCAGAACCGACACCTGAAATATGGCAAGGGACATCATTTTTTTGACCAGATTCCCACGAGTAATCACCCCGAACAATCCGACCATCATAATAAATATGCTTATCCAATAATTATAGCTTTCAAACATTATTTTATGAGTCCCTTTTTGCAAAAATGAAAAATATAAGCATCATTACGGAAAATACGGTCAACCCGACCCCCGCTTCAATTGCAATGATTCCCAAATGCTGACCTTTTATCGCACTATCTATACGCACCTTATTCTTTACACATTTTTCAGCACCTACAACATCACTTTCAAAAGCATCATAGGCGACTTTATCACTTTTCGACACACCCTGACATTTTTCATTATTAGAACCGCTACCGTAATCTTCCTTTACACCTTGATATTCACCCTCAATTTCAACAAGATCGTAAACGTTGTCTCCTTTTATCGGGGACACTACGCACTTCCCCTCTGTCAGAACGGAATAATCCAGAAAATTACCGCATTTAGTCATTGCAACAACGCCTGTTCCGCCATAAATAAGAACTCCCAGACACGCCAATGCCAAAGCAGTTTTTTCAGAAATTATCCTGTTTAGTTCACCAAGTCCGTTAATAAGTGCATGAGATATGAACGCGGCAGCACATATAACTCCTGCCTGAAACCCTCCGCCCGGACTATATTCACCATGGAACTGTACGTACAGACCGAACATAAAAATAAACGGAGTAAGAACTTTTACAACGGTTCTAAGTAATATATCGTCTTCCATATTACTTATCCTCCTTGCCGGTAAAACGCCCTAAAAGAAGGGTAATCGCCAATACCGCCGTCAACACAACCACCACTTCACCGAGCGTATCGAAGCCCCTGTAACTTGCCAACACGGACGTAACAACATTGGGTATGCCGGTTTCAACAGGACCGTTCTCCAGATAATAAGGGGAAACATGTATCTGTGCAGGGGTATATCTACTGCCGTATTCAGGCATATCATATGTTGCATATAAAAGCCCGAGTGAAACAAAAACTATTACAGCCGCAGGCACTAAAAGGCTGCCTTCCACCTTTTTCTCTTTATGCCCCACCAAAGAAAGTACCAGTAATATAAGTATGGTACTTATACCGGCTCCGACCGCAGCTTCCGTTATAGCCACGTCAGGGGCTCCCATAACAAGATAAAGAGCAGCCATCAATAGGCTGAAAATACCCAGCAATATAGTAGCGGTCATCAAGTCTTTGGCATAGATAACGGCTATTGCGTTCAACAGCAGTAAAAACAGCAACACGGTATCCATTACCATCGGCATATCCTGTAAAAGGCTCATTTTTTCCTCCTTTTACTTTTATAAGGCTTTAGTCCGCTATACACCGCCGCTTTTGCAAGTGCATGACATGCGGTAGGGCTTGTAATCAGCATAAACAATATTAAAAATATTATCTTACCTGAGAACAATGTAGCTCCGTTTAGTATAGCAATACCTACCAAAACAAACGGTGCGCCTAATGAGTCGGCAACGCCTGCCGGATGCAGCCTTGTGTAAAAATCAGGCATACGCAAAACGCCCACGGCAGCGGAAAACATAAAAAATGCTCCGCTGATAACAAAAAACATACCTATAATATTCGGCAGATCTTCCACAAACTATTCCCTACTATCTTCAAATTTAAAATAGCGAAGCAATGCTATTGTCGTTATAAAATTTATTAATGCATATGTTAACGCCACATCTAAGAAAAACTCTGTTTCCATAAAATGACCTATCAGCACAATAAATACCACTATCTTCGTACCGAAAAGGTTAGCGGCTAATATGCGGTCAAAAACCGTAGATCCTAATATTCCTCGTATTACGACCATTACCATACTTACTAAGACTGCAATAATAACTCCTTCTATCATAGCCTTACTTCATAACCTTTATGACTTTTTCTAACATACGCCCCGAACGCACATCATCAAGACCCGCCTTCGTCAGGGCATGCACCTGAAACATTCCTTCTTCATTAATATCAACCGTTACCGTACCGGGAGTTAAAGTTATCGAATTGCCCAGAATAGTCATTGAAATATCATTTTTCAAAGAAGTATTAACCCACGCCATTTCAGGAGAAATATCAGGCTCAAGCTGCCATATCTTCGCCGTAACGTCCCATGCCGCCAGTATTATTTCTTTAATAAGCCACACGGAGTAGAGCGTTCCCCTAAACAACAAACCTATCGCTGAAAACCCCTCGGTTTTGTTCTTATCCAACAAACTATAGAAAATCACGGCAAGCAGACAGCTTAAAGCTCCGAGGATTATAAAGAAAGGCTTGAACATGCCTGACATAACAAGCCAAGTTGCAAACAAAATAAGAAAAAGTACTATTTTATTAAGCAAGATTACAAACCTTTTATTGTTAAAAAATCAGACATTGCTAACTAATATAGTTTTACGTCATTACCCGAATTTTGTGTAACAAAATTATAGGGTAATCTGTCAAATTGCTAGAGATTCCCCTATAATTTACTTACGTAAATTCGGGGAATGACGCAACTTAAGAAGTGTTAACTATATTAGTTAGCAATGCCAAAAATTGGCATAAGCATTATGCACAAATCTAGTTTCGATGCAAAGAAAAAAGACTAATTCTCATACGCTTCTTTAAAGGAGTTCTCAAACTCTTCAAAACGTCCCTTATCAACGGCATCTCGCATAGCCGCCATAAGATTTTGATAATATTGTAAATTATGCCACGTCATCAGCATTGCACCCAGTATTTCCTTTGATTTTACCAGATGATGTATATATGCCCTGCTATAATTTTTACATGCCGGACAGTAACAATTTTCGTCCAATGCTGCGGTATCGTCCTTATATTTTGCGTTTAATATATTTATCGCCCCCTTTGATGTAAATGCCTGACCGTTTCTGCCCGACCTTGTCGGCAACACACAATCAAACATATCAACACCTCGTTTTACAGCTCCGACCAGATCATCAGGCTTGCCGACTCCCATAAGGTATCTGGGTCTGTCTTCGGGCAGCATAGGGGTTGTATAATCAAGCGTTTCAAACATTAATTCCTGCCCCTCTCCTACTGCAAGCCCTCCTATTGCATAGCCGTCAAAACCGATTTCCTGCAACTTTTGGGCGGATTCCTTTCGCAAATCCTCATAAACACTTCCCTGAACAATACCGAACAGCCCGTAACCGTTCCTTTCCTTATAGGCATCTTTTGAACGCTTAGCCCACCTAAGTGACAGGTGCATAGATTTTTCCGCCACCTCTTTGGTTGCCGGATAGGGTGTACATTCATCGAATATCATCGTGATATCACTACCCAAAAGATGCTGTATCTCCATTGACCTTTCAGGCGATAGCATATGCTTACTACCGTCTATATGCGACCTAAACTGCACGCCTTCTTCGGATATTTTTCTTATCTGTGAAAGCGACATAACCTGAAAACCTCCCGAATCGGTTAATATCGGAGCGTTCCAGTTCATAAATTTATGCAAACCGCCAAGATTTGCGATTCTCTCGGCTGTGGGTCTTAGCATCAGGTGATAAGTATTACCGAGTATTATATCGGCACCTGTGGATTTTACCGACTCAGGCAGCATGGCTTTGACGGTTGCAGCCGTACCCACAGGCATGAATGCCGGTGTTCTTATATCACCATGAGCGGTACTCACAACTCCCGTACGGCTCTTGCCGTCTTTATTATTTATCTTGAATGAAAATTTTTGCATTGCTTGCTTATACAAGAAAATCACAGTGTTTCAACTTTTATTGTGAATGGTAAAACCATTCGTCATACTATGGCTTGACCATAGTATCCAAGGATATGTATATTAAGTAAACATCCTCGAATAAAGTCGGATTTGTTTATTTCTCAAGTAAAAAGATTGTGCGACAAGCTATATTGCTATTTGCAAGAACATAATCAGTAGCATTTGTTACATTTTCGCTACCGGTACCATTTATGCATTGTCCTGTTGAACCTACAGGACCCGTACTTGAGAACATACTCCCCTCAATCGGATGTCCGTCATCTACCTTATCATCAATTGATTTAGCATCTTTTGGAGTTAAATAAGATGCATGTAGATCACTTCCTGCGACTCCTTTTCCAATAGCTAATAAATTTTGCAACGGTACTATTCCCCAATGGTTATCATAAAGAACATAAGCACCGGAGCCTTCGACCGGAAAAGCCGGAACGTCAACACCTATAATACTTTCTCCGACTGAAGTATAGCTCCCGTTTTTAGTTCCACTATAAAGATTAGGTATCATATTAGATAACCCCAAATGCCTCCAGAATCTAACCGCTTCAGGGTTTACATTTGTCGGGCCAAGATTTCCGTTTCCATTACCGTTACAATTTGCCGCTGATGGAGATGGTGCACAATTTGACGGCCAATAATCAAACGCTCTTGGAAAATCCCCCGGAAAATGATTATATTCCCGTTTAAAAGTATTTACTGCAACTTTATATTTATTAACATCCGATACTATTTTTCTCAGTTTAGCTTGCTTAACAAGACTCTGTCCACCAACGATTCCCGAAACGATAAGCCCTATAATTACAATAACTATAGAAAGCTCAATCAGAGTAAATCCCTTCTCATGTCTTTGCTCTTTGCTCTTTGTAACCATACATATATTTGCCCCAACAATCCGATATAAACAATATAATATTATTGCCTCAAAAGTTTAATATTTGGTAAACAACCCTGAAAATTACATACCAAATCGATTTAAAAAACAGGCATCACCGTACGAATAAAAACGATAATTTTGACTGATAGCGTGCCTATATGCGTCCTGCATTCTTTCCAATCCTGAAAAGGCACTCACCAGCATAAATAGTGTAGATTTCGGAATATGGAAGTTTGTTAAAAGACAATCCGCTATTTTAAATTTATAACCCGGTGTTATAAATATATCCGTTTCACCTTCAAATTCAGACAGATTACCTTCATCATCGGCCACTGATTCCAGTATTCGTAAAGATGTAGTGCCGACGCAAATAACCCTTCCCCCACTCTTGCGACTTTCATTTATAGCATTTGCAGCATCTTTAGTAACGATACCGAACTCCGAGTGCATCTTGTGATCTTTAGTATCATCAACTTTTACAGGAAGGAATGTACCCGCCCCCACATGTAATGTGGTAAATACTCTCTTTACGCCTTTTTCATCTATTTTTCGCAAAAGCTCATCGGTAAAATGCAATCCGGCAGTAGGAGCGGCTACAGCACCTTTATTCTTCGCGTAAACAGTCTGGTAGTCTTTGATATCCGAATTTAACGTACCGTCCTTCCTATCAATATATGGGGGCAACGGCATCTGACCGTATTTATTGAGTTTATCAAAAAACTCTTCACCGTTAGTCGAAAATTTAAGGGTTACTTCACCTTCATTTTTATCAAGGACAGTAGCATAAAAATCATCTGCAACATAAAAAATATCCGCTGTTTTCAATTTTTTAGCAGGCTTTGCAAACACCTTCCACACACCGTCGGCTTCATTTTTATGAAGGGTAACCTCAACTTTAGCACCCGCTCTATTACCGAACAGCCTTGCAGGAATTACCTTTGTGTCATTGAATACAAGCACATCATCAGGATTTAATAAATCTATTATATCTGAGAATGTTTTATCGGTTAGCTGATTATCTACAACTAACAAACGAGAGGTATCTCTGGGGAATTTGGGCTTGTCAGCAATTAATTCTTTGGGTAAATCAAAATTAAAATCACTGACAAGCATTTAAAATATATTTTTTACGCTTAGTTTGACTCAACATCAGAAGCGACTCTAACGCTAACCATCGCCGTAGGGTTTTCTACCGAACCGTTATTTCTTGAATCACCTTTTTTGATAGCATCAACATAATCCATACCCTCTACAACCTTACCGAATACGGTGTATTTACCGTCAAGAAAGCTAGAATCTTCAAGGACAATAAAAAACTGACTATTAGCACTATTCGGATCGTTAGCACGTGCCATTGAAACTACACCTCTTTGGTGAGGAACGTTTGAAAATTCCGCCTGAAGATCAGGTTTATCAGAGCCACCTCTACCTGTACCGGTAGGATCTCCTGTTTGAGCCATGAAGCCTTCTATAACCCTGTGAAATACTACACCGTCATAAAATTTCTCTCCAGCAAGCTCTTTTATTCTAGCAACATGCTTAGGTGCAACATCAGGCATTAGTTCTATAACTACTCTACCGTCAGGCAAATCTATATATAATGTATCTTCCAATTTAGCCAAATCCTTCTCTTGCGCTACAGCCGTATTTATAAAACAAACCGTGAACAATACTGCTATTATTTTTTTGAACCACATAACAAATACCTTTTATTTGATTGTTTTTATTTAAGCAGCTACACTTTCCTCATCACCTTGTACCTGACCTGAATCCTTACCTTTTTCCGACTCATCACGGTCAACCAGTTCAATATATGCTATAGGTGCATTATCACCATATCTGTTACCGGCTTTGATAATCCTTGTATAGCCACCTTGTCTATCTTTATATCTTTCACCCAAAACTGCAAATAGTTTTTTTACAACTTCTTCATCATATATATAAGCTAACGCCTGACGTCTGGCATGTAAATCACCTCTTTTACCGAGAGTTATAAGCTTCTCCACGATAGGGCGAAGGTCTTTAGCTTTAGGTAATGTAGTTTTAATTTGCTCATGCTTAATTAAAGCAGCAGCAAGATTAGCGAATAAAGCCCTTCTATGAGATTTATTTCTACCGAGTTTTCTTCCTTTTATACCGTGACGCATTGTCTTATTCCTTATTTACTTATATCTATTTTAAACAGAAGTTACATTAAAACGGGTCTTCAAACTTCTTTGCCAAATCCTCAATATTTTCAGGCGGCCATCCGTCAACGTCCATACCGAACCTTAATCCAAGATTAGCAAGAACTTCTTTAATTTCATTAAGAGATTTACGACCGAAGTTCGGAGTTTTTAACATCTCACCTTCAGACTTACGGACTAAATCACCTATATAAACTATATTATCGTTCTTTAGGCAGTTTTGAGAACGAACAGAAAGCTCAAGCTCATCAACTTTCTTCAATAAATTCCTGTCAAATGATAATATTTCCTCTTCCACCTCATCATCTTCAACTACCTCTTCGAAGCTGATGAAGGTGTTAAGCTGGTCTTGTAATATTCTTGCGGCTAGAGCGACAGCCATATCAGGTGTTAAAGTACCGTCTGTCTCAACATCCAGATAAAGCTTATCATAATCGATTACCCTACCCACACGGCTGCTATCTATCTTATATGAAACCTGTCTGACAGGGCTAAAGATAGAGTCAACAGGAATCAAACCTATCGGAGCGTCTTCCGGTCTGTTCTGACTTGCAGGAACATAACCTTTACCGGTTTCTATTATCAGTTCGGCATTGAATTTTTCGCCCTTGTTAAGGTTGCATATAACAAGGTCTTTATTAATTATTTCAACATCGGAACTACACTCTATCATTCCGGCAGTAACGGCACAAGGACCGGTCGCACTTAGTGAAACACGCTTCCTATCGGCAGATTCAAGCCTTACCACTATTGATTTTATATTCAGCACTACGTCTGTAACATCTTCTACAACACCTTTTATAGTGTCGAATTCATGCTGCACACCCTCTATCTTTACTCCGGTAACGGCAGCTCCCTGAAGTGATGAAAGTAAAACCCTTCTTAACGCATTACCGATAGTTATACCGAAACCACGCTCAAGAGGCTCTACCACTATCTGTGCTTTAGTCTCTAAATTACCGATATGGTTAACTTGAACTGTAGAAGGTTTTATTAGTTCTTGCCAATTTCTAGAAATCACGGGCGTACCTTTATTTTGGTTAAGTGGGCAAATAAATTAATTATACGCGTCTACGTTTACGCGGACGACATCCATTATGTGGAACCGGAGTAATATCTTTAATTGCTATTATATTAAAGCCTACAGATTGCAAGGCTCTAAGTGCCGACTCTCTTCCGGCACCCGGACCTTTTACTCTAACTTCCTGCAATGTTTTCATACCATGCTCCTGTGCCGCTTTACCTGCCATTTCAGCAGTTAGCTGAGCCGCATAGGGCGTAGACTTACGAGAACCTTTAAAGCCCTGCGCACCGGCTGATGACCATGAAACCACATTACCGTTTAAATCGGTTATTGATATAATTACATTGTTAAATGACGCATTAACATGTGCCATACCTACGGGTATGTTTTTCCTTGAGCGTTTTTTAATACGTGATACTGCTTCTTTACTCATTATTTACCTACTTCTTTTTACCTGCGATTGCGACAGCCTTGCCTTTTCTGGTTCTGGCGTTAGTATGAGTCCTCTGACCTCTAACCGGAAGCCTTCTTCTGTGACGAAGACCTTTATAGCTTCCCAGATCCATCAGCTGCTTTATGTTAAAAGCCACCTTACTACGAAGCTCACCTTCCACATCGTAGTTCTCATCTATATACTCACGTATCTTGATTGCCTCGGCATCGGTTAACTGATGCACTCTTGTTGAATTTTCAATTCCTAAAGAATCAAGGATTTTACGAGAAGTTGTAAATCCGATTCCATATATGTAAGTTAAGGCAACATCTATTCTCTTCTGAGAAGGCAGATTTACACCGGCAATACGAGCCACACGCTACTCCATCATTATAATTCAAATTGCAACCCCTATTAAGGGAGGCGTAATAATAATTAATTTTTTCTAACTGTCAATATTTTTATGGTCATAAATCGGTAAAATTTAACAATTATACTAAGCTGCCGCACGCAGTATACTATTTATATCCTCCATAACGGCATCTATTGACATCATACCGTCAACAGTCTGCAAAACCCCCTTCTCCTTATAGTAAGGAATTAAAGGTGCAGTCTGAGCATGGTACGACTTTAAACGAGCTGTTACGGTCTCTGCGTTATCGTCACTTCTTTGATAAAAGTTATTTCTGCCACATTTATCACATTTCCCCTCAACCTGAGGAGTTTTATATTTTTTATTGTAGCCTTCACCGCAATCCTTACATGAGAACCTTCCGGATATCCGCTCCACCAAAGCCTCATCATCTACTTTAATTTCGATCACCGCATCAAGTTTTTTGCCTAATCGGGAAAGCATTTCATCCAACGCCTTAGCTTGAGCTGTCGTTCGTGGAAAGCCGTCTAAGATGAAACCGTCTTTACAATCATCTTGAGAAATTCTCTCCTCTATCATTTTTACCATTATTTCGTCAGGAACCAGCCCGCCGTCATCCATTATTTTTTTAACTTTTAACCCAAGCTCCGAGCCTGATGAAACTGCCGCCCTTAGCATATCTCCAGTAGATAGCTGAATAGAACCATAATCACTTTCTATTTTAGCTGCCTGCGTTCCCTTCCCTGCTCCGGGAGGCCCTAATAGTATTAATTTCATCGTCTACGACCTTTTAACTTAGACTTTTTAATTAAACCTTCATACTGATGTGCAAAAAGATGTGTCTGTATCTGCCCCACGGTATCCAACAAGACGTTCACAACAATCAACAAACTTGTACCGCCTAAGTAAAAAGGAACTGAATAGTTAGTTATAAGAAGCTCCGGCAATATACACACGGCCGATAAATATATTGCTCCGACAACAGTTAGACGTGTAAGAACATAATCAAAATACTCCGAGGTATTCTTACCGGGTCTTCTGCCCGGTACAAAACCACCGTTCTTCTTCAGGTTTTCAGCGGTCTCATCAGGGTTGAATACTATTGAAGTATAAAAGAAGCAGAAGAAAACAATTATAGCTATATACAATGCAATATATAAAGGCTGTCCGTGCGAAACATATCGCACAATCGTTTCAAGAACAGGACTTAGGTTCTCACCTGAACCGCTAAATCCTGCTAACGTCGCCGGAAAAAGTAATATTGAACTTGCAAATATCGGTGGTATTACACCTGCGGTATTAAGTTTCAACGGAATGTGTGAACTTTCACCGCCGAATATCTTATTACCCTGCTGCCTTTTCGGGTACTGGACGATTATCCTTCTATAAGCCCTTTCCATGAAAACTATAAAAGCAATAACACCCACAGCCAGAAGCATAAGTCCGATTATTGTAATTGTGGCAAGCTCGCCTTCGCGCCCCATAGTAAATGTTTGAGCAAGTGCAGAGGGCAATTCCGCAACTATACCGGCGAATATTATCAATGATATACCGTTACCTATCCCGCGAGCGGTTATCTGCTCACCAAGCCACATTAAGAACACTGTACCGCCGACAAGCGTACATACGGTAGTAGCTCTAAAGAAAAAACCAGGTTCTATAACAACGTTATTACCGCCACCGGTCATGCTTTCAAGCCCCACGGCGATACCGAAGCCCTGAAACGCTGCCAATATAACAGTGGCGTATCTTGTATATTGAGTGATTTTTCTACGCCCCGCCTCACCGTCTTTTTTCAAAGCCGCCATATTGGTCGAAACAACCGTCATTAACTGCATGATGATAGATGCCGTAATATAAGGCATAATATTCAATGCAAATATAGTCATACGACCCAACGCACCACCGGAGAACATGTTGAATATACCGAGTACCCCACCTGAATTTTGCTGCATTAGAGCAGCAAGAGCGTTAGGATCAATATTTGGGAGAGGTATGTAAGTACCTAGTCGATATACTATTAGAGCAGCTAATGTAAACCAGATTCGTTTTTTAAGTTCTTTAGCTTGCCCCAAAACCCCGAAATTCAAGCTTGAAGCAAGTTTATCAGCAGAAGATGCCATAGATATTCTTACCTAAATATTATATAATAGTACAAAAGAATAATAGTTAAATAGTATAACAGAGCAACAATAAAATATAATCTTTATATAAAGTACGGATTATTAAGCTTTTACTGTAATTTTACCACCTGCTTTTTCAACAATCTTAATTGCAGTTTCAGACGCAGCATCAGCCTCTATTTTTAAAGACTCTTTTAGCTCACCCTTAGCCAAGACTTTAAAAGGTGCTGATAAGGTCTTCAAAATACCCGCTTCGTACAATGACTGCTTTGTTACGGTTTTAGCGGCAGATATTTTTTTAGACTCGACAAATTTTTGAAGTTCGCCAACATTAATCACCTGATATTCGACACGGTGGATATTATTGAAACCACGCTTAGGAACACGACGGTAAATCGGCATCTGACCGCCTTCAAATCCGTTTATAGAAACACCTGTACGTGATTTTTGTCCTTTATGACCGCGTCCGCAGGTTTTACCTTTACCCGAACCTATACCACGACCGACTCTTTTACGGTTTTTCTTAGGTGCAGATTCATTATTTATTTCGTTTAATTTTATTGTAGTCATTTTTCAATTCCTCAAACTTTATAACAAAAGCTACAACCTAAGCGGCTTTGTCAGCTTCTTCAACTTCAACCAAGTGACTTACTTTGTTGATCATACCTCGTATAGAAGGCGTATCTTCAAGTAGTTTAGAACGGTGCAACTTATTCAAACCAAGACCTATAAGATTTTTTTCCTGATAATCTTTACGACCTATAGGACTTTTAATTTGCGTTACTTTAATTAACTTTTTCTTAGCAGCCATTATTATTTACCCTCGTCCTTATTATCTTCTTCGCTCTTACCGGCAACGCCTTCACGTCTTCCGACAATATCACCTACTTTTTTACTTCTTCTGTCCGCAACAGACCTAGGAGAAGAAATTCTGGTGAATGCATCGAAACAGGCTTTAACCATATTATGCGGGTTTGATGTTCCGATAGATTTAGCTACAACGTCATGCACGCCCAAACATTCAAACACGGCACGTAAAGGCCCGCCTGCGATAATACCCGTACCTGCCGGAGCGGTACGCAAGTTAACTTTTCCTGCACCGAAACGACCTACAACATCATGATGTAAAGTACGACCTTCACGCAAAGGAACACGTATAAGTTTTTTCTTGGCAGATTCAGTAGCTTTACGTTTAGCATCCATAACCTCTAAACCGCTGCCCGAACCATATCCTACACGCCCTTTTTCATCGCCTACAATAACAAGTGCAGAGAAACCGAATGTTCTACCGCCCTTTGTTACTTTAGATACACGACGTATAGAAACTAACGATTCCACAATATCCGAAGAAGCGTTATCTGTTTCAGACTGATTATCACGTTTATCTCTTTTATTAGCTGCTGCCATCTTATATAAAACCTATTTAATCTATTAAAACTTTAGTCCACCTACACGAGCCGCTTCGGCAAGTGCTTTAACTCTTCCGTGGTATAGATAACCGCTACGGTCAAATACCACTTCTTCAACTTTCGCATCTTTTGCCTTTTTGGCAATAGCCGCTCCAACTTTACTTGCAGCCTCAATATTTGATTTTGATTTCAAACCTTGTCCAACCTCTTTATCCAAAGTTGAAGCCTGCCCTAGAGTAGTACCCTGTTTATCATCTATCAATTGAGCATATATATGCTGATTTGAACGGAATACAACAAGACGTACTCTTCCGCCTTTATTATTTTTTCTTAAATTAAAACGAACACTGCGTTTTCTACGTGCATTAATAGCCATAACCATTCATCCTTTATTTCTTCTTACCTTCTTTGCGGCGTACATAAGAACCTTCTATATAAACACCCTTACCTTTATAAGGCTCGACCGGACGATATTTTATGATCTCACCGGCAATCTGACCGACTTTTTGTTTATCGGCACCAGAAATTACTACTAATGTAGGCTTTTCACATTTAATTGAAATACCTTCAGGCATAGCATATTTTATATCGTGGCTAAAACCAAGTGCTAAAGTCAGGATCTTATTATCGGCAGAGGCACGAAAACCAACACCGTTAATTTCAAGCCTAATATCAAAGCCTTCGGAAACACCTTTAACCATATTGTTAATGATATTTCTGGTAGTACCCCACATAGCTCTTGACTGCTGTGAGTCATTGGCAGGATCAACCAGTATAAAATCACCGCTTTCTTCGTCAGAATCACCGGAGGCTTTCTTATAAACTACCTTAACGTCACCAGAAATCGGAGACCTTAGCTCGCCTAGCTTGCCTTTGATAATTATCTCACTCTCATTCAATTCGACCTGCACATCCTTTGGTAAGGCTACAGGTGATTTACCTACACGTGACATCTCAATAATCTCCTAAAATACTTCTACTAAAACTTCACCACCAACATTATGCTGACGTGCTTCGTGATCTGATAAAACTCCTTTTGGAGTTGAAATGATTGAAATTCCAAGACCGTTAAATATTTTTTGCAATTCGGCGATCTTTGAATAAACCCTACGCCCCGGTTTGGAAACTTTTTTTATCATTTTAATAACCGGTTCGCCATCAAGATATTTCAACTCTATCTTTAATTCAGCCTTATTATTATCAAGTTCGATTTTTTGAAAATCACGGATATAGCCTTCTCTTTTTAACACATCGGCAACAGCCTGACGCTCTTTAGAAAAAGGCGATGTCACAGTATATAATCTTGCTTGTTGACCGTTACGAATACGAGTTATCATATCAGCCAATGGATCTGTCATAGACATATTTGTTTCTCCTACCAACTTGACTTCGTTAAGCCCGGAATCTGTCCTAAAGACGCTAGATCCCTCAATGCTATACGAGACATTTTAAATTTACGGTAAAAACCACGCGGTCTACCGGTTATACCACACCTATTTCTTTGTCTGCACTTCGAACTATTACGAGGAAGTTTATTCAACTCCATTTGTAGTGCAAAACGATCTTCCATAGAAGTTGTCTTATCTTTTATCTTAGCTTTAAGCTCAGCACGCTTTTTAGCGTATTTTAACGCTAACTCAGCTCTTTTTTTATCTCTTTCGATCATGCTTACTTTAGCCATACTAGTTATTCCTCTTTTCAATAAATGGAAAATTAAATCCCTTTAACAACTCTTTAGCCTCATCGTTAGTATCGGCACTTGTAACAACACTTATATCCATACCGCGGATTTTGTCAATTTTATCATAATCAATCTCAGGGAAAACTATCTGCTCTTTTAAGCCGAAAGAATAGTTACCCCTTCCGTCAAATCCTTTAGCAGATAGACCTCTAAAGTCCCTTACACGTGGAAGTGCTATATTTGTCAGCCTTTCCAAGAACTCATACATTATCTTTCCACGCAAAGTTACCTTACAACCGATTGCCTGCCCTTCACGTAGTTTAAAACCTGCAATCGACTTCTTAGCTTTTGTAATTACAGGTCTTTGTCCTGCAATTAAAGTTAATTCATCAAATGCCGACTTCACAACTTTTGAATCTGCAACCGCATCTTTCCCAAGCCCCATATTAATGGTAACTTTTTCAATTTTAGGAACTTGCATAGGATTTTTATAATTAAATTTATCCTGTAAGTTCTTATAAACTTCTTCTTTGTACAAAACTTGATAGTTAGCTGACATAACAAATATTCCTAATTATCTATAACTTCATCAGTTTTTTTAGAAAACCTGACTTTCTTTCCGTCTTTTAAAGACTTGAAACCTACTTTAGTAGCCTCGCCTGACTTTGGATCGGCAATTGCAACGTTAGAAATATGTATAGGAAGCTCAAGCTCTATAATACCTCCGGCTCCATTTTGACCAGGCTTACTATGTTTCTTAACTTTATTAACTCCGGTAACCCTTACTCTGGATTTAGACTTAATAAGTTCGATAACCTCACCTTTCTTGCCCTTATCTTTTCCTGCAATAACAACAACTTTGTCGCCTTTTTTTATTTTAAACTTAGCAGCCATCTTATAGTACCTCCGGAGCTAATGATATAATCTTCATAAATCCCTGACCTCTTAGCTCTCTTGGAACAGGGCCGAAAATACGTGTTCCGATAGGCTCTTTTGCAGCATTTAACAAAACACACGCATTAGTATCGAATCTTATTACGCTGCCGTCATCTCGTGCTATATCATACGCAGTACGAACGATAACTGCCTTTTGAACACTACCCTTCTTTACTTTTCCGCGTGGCAATGCTTTTTTAACCGATACAACGATTATGTCGCCCACAGACGCACTTTTACGCTTTGATCCACCTAAAACTTTGATACACTGTACCTGCTGAGCACCCGAATTATCGGCTACAGCTAGCTTTGATTGCATCTGTATCATAACTTTTCCCTCTAATAACTCTTTTTACCTATATACCTTACGCAGCACTCTCGGAAATCACTTCCCACTTTTTGCTTTTAGAAATAGGTCTACATTCTCTAATTTTTACTGTTTGCCCAATTTTAAATTGATTAGCCTCATCGTGAGCTGCATATTTTTTACTTACTTTCACCCTCTTCTTATAAACAGGGTGTGCAACTTTACTCTCAACCAAAACAGTCACTGTTTTGTCAGCTTTATCACTTACAACTGTACCTTGCAAAATACGCTTAGGCATTATTTGTCTCCTTCTTTGCTGACGTTAGTTCATTAAGCAAAGTTTTTACCTTTGCAACATCACGTCTTACTTGTCTAATACGACCGGTATTTTCCAACTCGCCTGTTGATTTTTGAAAACGCAAGTTAAATGCCTCTTTTTTCAAATTTATCAATAGCTCTTTTAGCTGGTCAACTGTTTTTCCACGTAGTTCAGATATTTTCATTTTACGCATCCTCTCCTACTCTTTTCACGAACTTAACCGCTATAGGAAGTTTAGCGGAAGCCAGTTCGAAAGCACGCTTAGCCATGTCTTCCGAAACGCCGTCAAGTTCAAACATAATTCTACCGGGTTTAACTCTGCACGCCCAAAATTCGGGAGTACCTTTACCCTTACCCATACGAACCTCAGCAGGCTTACTAGATACGGGAACATCAGGAAAAATCCTTATCCATAATCTTCCGGATCTTTTCAAGTAACGCTGGATAGCCCTCCTGCATGACTCAATTTGCCTTGCCGTTATTCTTTCAGGTGCTTGTGCTTTCAATCCATAAGCACCGAAAAGCAGATCCGTACCGCCTTTAGCGTTACCGTGTATCCTGCCTTTATGGGCTTTACGGAATTTTGTTTTCTTAGGCTGTAACATTTTACCTTACCTCTTTACTACTTAACTTCTGTTGCAACAGGAGCGTCATTTGCAGCCGCTTCTTCTTCGTTTCTATATATGTCACCTTTGTAGATCCATACTTTGATACCTATAACACCATAAGTAGTGTTGGCTTCCGCAGTACCGTAATCTATATCGGCACGAAGTGTATGAAGAGGAACACGTCCTTCTCTATACCATTCCATACGAGCTATTTCAGCTCCGCCCAAACGTCCCGAACAATTAATCCTAATTCCTTTTGCACCCAATCTCATAGCTGACTGCATAGCACGTTTCATCGCACGTCTAAAAGAAACCCTTTTCTCCAACTGCTGCGCAACTGCTTCGGCTACTATCTTAGAATCCGCCTCAGGCTTACGCACCTCAATAATGTTTAAACTAACGTCAGCTTTAGCTATGGAACTTAGTTTGTTTTTAATCTTTTCAATATCGGCACCTTTTTTACCGATAATCACACCCGGTCTTGACGTATGCACCAATACTCTTACTTTGTTAGCTGAACGTTCTACAACAACCTTGCTGATTCCCTGAAAACGCAAAGTATCATTAACATACTTACGAATCTTCAAATCCTGATGCAAGTGTTCGGCATAAGCATCACCTTCCGCATACCAGCAAGAATCCCATGTGCGGTTTATTCCAACTCTTAAACCTATCGGTATAACTTTTTGACCCACTTATTATTCCTCCTCAGCTTCACGTACGATAATTTCAATATTACTAAAAGGTTTTAATATTCTAGCACCTCTACCACGAGCCCTTGCCCTGAACCTTTTCATTACAATTGACTTACCCACATTAACTTGGGATACGTATAACCTGTCAATGTCCAGATCGTGGTTATTTTCAGCATTTGCTATAGCGGATTCAAGTAGAGCTTTAATTTCCCTTGAAATACGCTTTTGCGAAAATTGTAACTGCACTAAAGCTTCAGATGCTTTCATTCCTCTTATAAGTGAAGCAACTAAATTTAGCTTTTGAGAACTTATGCGAACTTGTCTTAACTTCGCACTAGCCTCTAAATCCTGTAGCTTTCTTGCTGTAGCCTGTTTACCCATTTCTAACCTCTTTTCGCTTTTTTATCAGCACCATGTCCGTAATAAGTCCTAGTTGGCGAAAACTCACCGAACTTATGACCTACCATTCTTTCCGTAACTGTTACCGGTATAAATTTCTTACCGTTATATACACCGAACTTCAAACCTACGAATTGCGGTAATATAGTAGAACGCCTTGATCTTATATTTATAATAGTACGTGCCGCCTTATCTCCAAGTTTTTCGATAAGCTTCAACACATAATTATCTACAAACGGGCCTTTCCAAACTGAACGAGCCATCTACTTCTCCTTGTTAGTTAGTGTAATAGCCGGATAGTATAAAATCATATATGAATTTATATTAATTTCCTTACTCTATTACTCTGTTCCTTTATTATTCTTACTTAACTAATTACTTAGCATATCTACGACGGACTATAAACTTGTCGGTCTTTTTATTCTTACGTGTTCTCTTACCTTTAGTAGGCTTACCCCAAGGTGTTACAGGGTGTCTACCGCCTGAAGTCTTACCTTCACCACCACCATGCGGGTGATCTACAGGGTTCATCACAACACCACGCACTGTCGGACGTATGCCCTTCCAACGGCTACGACCGGCTTTTGCAACTACGGTATTTTGATGATCCGAATTCGAAACCGCTCCTATAGTAGCTAAACACTCCGAATTAATTAACCTTACTTCACCCGAACGAAGTCTTACCAAGGCATAGCCCGAATCTTTTCCTATTAACTGGGCATATGATCCGGCCGCTCTTGCTAACTGTCCGCCTTTACCTTGTTTCATTTCGATATTATGTACAATCGTACCCACCGGAATATTCTTAAGAGGAAGTGCATTACCCGGTTTAATATCAACTCTTTCGCCTGAAACAACCTTGTCACCGGCTTTTAGTCTTTGTGGAGCTATAATATAAGCAAGCTCATTATCTTTATATTTTATCAAAGCTATGAAAGCAGTACGGTTAGGATCATACTCTACTCTTTCTACCGTTGCCTCAATGTCAAATTTATTTCTCTTGAAGTCAATCTGACGATATAGCTTTTTATGACCGCCACCTTTATGACGGGTAGTTATGTGACCATGATTATTACGACCGCTACCGCGTTTCTTACCTTTAGTAAGTGACTTTTCAGGACGACCTTTCCATAACTCTGACCTGTCAACCGTAACTAATGTACGTTGTGAAGGTGTAGTAGGATTATATAACTTCAATGCCATTTTAAAACTTCCCTTTATTCTTACGCAGTCGCAGCCACATCAATTGTTTGACCTTCTGCTAATGTAACAACAGCTTTCTTAACGCCACTACGCTTTCCGATAGTACCGCGGAAACGCTTAACCTTACCTTTGACGTTAATAATATTAATTTTCTCAACCTTAGTCTCAAAAAGAGCTTCAACAGCAACTTTGACCTGAGGCTTGGTAGCCCATGCGGCAACAGCAAAAGTAACCTTGTTGAACTCAACACCCATTTGAGATTTTTCAGTTATAACCGGAGAAACAACAACATCGTACATACCGGCCGTAACCTTCGCTTTTTTATCAGCTTTAGACATCGAATCTCTCCTCTAATTTTTTAAGTCCCGCCTCGGTTATCAGTAGGTTCTCACGACGAATTATATCGTAAACGTTAGCACCTTGTACCGGAAGCACATCAACCATTTTAATGTTAGAAATTGCTTTTTTAAGGTTATCGTTAACAGTTTCACCTGTAATAATAAGAGCGGATTTAATACCGTTTTCCTTTAACACCTTAGCAATCGCAGAAGTCTTACCCTCTTTTAACTCTTCACCTTGTATTACAAACAACTTATTGTTAGCTTGCTTGCTAGACAACGCCACTTTAAGACCTAATGCCCTTATTTTCTTCGGAAGGTCATGTGCATGCGACCTTACAACAGGTCCCATTGCAACACCACCGCCTCTTTTATGCGGAGATTTTGCGTTACCCGTTCTTGCGTTACCTGTTCCTTTTTGACGGAATAGTTTTTTAGTACTTCCGGCAACATCACTACGGTTCAAAGAGCTGTGTGTACCTGCCTGACGCTTAGCAAGCTGCCAGTTGATAACTCTGTGCAAAATATCTTTTCGCATTTCAAGACCGAATATCGACTTCTGCAAAGAAGCTTCTCCGGTAGCTTTTCCTTCCAATGCAATAATTTTAGCTTTCATTTGAAGCCCCTTCATTATTTTCTTCTACTGAACTTTCAGCAGGCTTTTCAGACTTTTCTTCTTTTTTGGCAGAACCTTTGATAGCCGCAGGATATGGAGCTTCAGCAGGACGAGCCTTTTTAATTGAATCGGATATATATACATATCCGCCTTTTGCACCCGGCACCGAGCCGTTCACAACTATAATTCCCTGACTTACATCGGTATCCATAATAACAAGATTCTGCTTGGTAACTCTGACATCACCCATGTGACCGGCCATTTTCTTACCTTTAAATACTTTACCCGGATCCTGACACTGACCAGTAGAGCCGTGAGCCCTGTGAGATACAGACACACCGTGCGTAGCTTCCATACCGGCGAACCCGTGACGCTTCATACCGCCGGCAAAACCTTTACCTTTTGAAGTTCCGGCAACATCAACAAACTGACCTACAACATAATGGTCTGCCGTTATTTCCTGCCCCACCTGCAAAATGGCATCTTCTGCCACTCTAAACTCTTTTAATTTAGACTTCGGCTCAACTTTTGCTTTAGCGAACTGCCCTCTAAGAGGCTTACTGACATTTTTCACTTTTGCCTTACCCGCACCAAGCTGAACGGCACTATAACCGTCTTTTTCTTTAGTCTTTACAGCCGTAACCTGACAGCTTTCAAGCCTCAATAAAGTCACAGGAACGTTAACGCCTTCTCTATAAAGACGGCTACTTCCCAACTTTGTTGCAATAACTCCGGACCTCATTACGCAGCCTCCACTAACTTAATATCAACTTCAACACCTGCCGCAAGGTCAAGCTTCATTAGAGCATCAACCGTTTGCGGAGTAGGGTCGATAAGCATAAGACGCTTATGCGTACGAATCTCAAACTGCTCTCTTGACTTCTTATCAACGTGCGGTGACCTGTTAACCGTAAACTTCTCCATCCTTAAAGGAAGAGGAACAGGACCGTTTATTTTTGCCCCGGTTCTTTTTACGGTATTAACGATCGCACTCGTAGCTTTGTCAAGAAGCCTGTGATCGAAAGCCTTTAATTTTATACGTATCTTCTGTCCATTCATAACAAAAACTCTATTTTCCTAAACTGCAAGGGCGGGAACTATACACTAAACTATTTTACAGTTCAACAATTTATTTAACAATTTTTACGTTTCCGCCTTAATTATTTGCAATTATTTAACAATTTTAGCCACAACACCTGCACCAACGGTTCTACCACCTTCACGGATTGCGAAGCGTAAGCCCTCATCCATTG
>JAQCEY010000010.1 GCA_027620075.1 Pseudomonadota bacterium
GGCGAAATACTTTATAAAAATAATTAAGTAAACTTATTATTTTTATTTCGTATTTTCGGGTAATGACGAGCTTTATTTGCATTATGCAGAGGTCTTAAAAACTTTTTTCAGTAACAAATTTTATTTAAAATGCAACCGGACACAAAAGAAATTAACAGGATAATATCCATGTCGCTATCCGAAGATATCGGAAAAGGCGACATTACATCAAAAATCACTGTTCCTGAAGATAAAAACACAAAATTCGTAATCCGTGCAAGGGAAAAAATGGTGGTATGCGGAATACCGATAGCCATGGAGGTATTTAAAACTCTTTCAAACAAAATAGAACTTCAAAGCCGATATAATGACGGCGATATCATAAAACAGGGCGATATAATCCTGCAAGGAGAAGGTAACGCCATAAAAATACTTGAAGCCGAAAGGGTAGCACTAAACCTTTTACGCCAAATGTGCGGAACGGCAACGCTAACACGTAAGTTCGTCGACTTAACAAAAGGAACTAAAGCAAAAATACTCGATACCAGAAAAACCATACCGGGGCTACGCTCTATTCAAAAATATGCCGTCACCAAAGGAGGCGGTTATAACCATAGATTCTGCCTTGATGATGCCATACTGATAAAAGATAACCATATTAGCGTATGTGGCTCTGTTCAAAATACTTTGAATAAGGCGAAACAGAACCGCCCTGACAGCATGAAAATACAAATAGAATGCGATACTATAAAGCAGGTAATCGAGGCTCTTGAAAATGGTGCGGATATTATCCTGCTTGACAACATGGATAATGAAACCCTCGCAAGAGCGGTGAAAATAACGGCAGGAAAAATTCCCTTAGAAGCATCAGGCAATGTAAGCCTAAAAACAGTAAGAGGCATAGCAGAAACAGGCGTAGACTTCATATCGGTCGGAGCTATAACTAACTCACCTACAAGTGTCGATATAGGACTTGATATGGATTTTGACTAGGAGAAAACCACCTCTTCATTACCCTCAAATGCAGAAGAAGCCGCCGTATAATCATCGCTATAGAAATAATCAATGCTGATACCCATTACACTTGAAAGCATGAACAGGTCACTTGCAGGAACAGCTTCAAGCCCGTTCTCATATTCTGCTATAGTTTCTTCAGATATGCCCGTCAAACGTGCAAGTTCGGATCTTTTTATGTCCATTTTTGTACGTAACCTATATAGCTTTGAGGCTATAACCTTGTCTTCAGGACTGACTAGACCGTCAACATTCAGTATTTCGTTATTTACCATGATTATTCTCCTAGAGTGTAAGTTCAATATAATCGAAAGCATATTAATACATTCAGAATATTAACAAATCGTTAACGAACAATATAAAAACTAAAAAAATATTAATGACTGGAAAAATTTCTCAAAATCATCTACATTAATTAAAAAAAAATTAGGGTTTTAAATGCAGCAAAATACAAAAATAGCCCCCTCAATTCTTTCCGCTGATTTTTCAGAACTCGGAAAAGCCGTTGCGGACGTAACAAATGCAGGGGCGGATTATATCCATATTGATGTGATGGACGGTCATTTTGTACCTAATATAACTATAGGGGCATGTGTTGTTAAGGACTTAAGAAAAACAAGCGATTTACCGTTCGATGTTCACTTGATGATAGAAAATCCCGATAATTACATTGAAGAGTTTGCACAAGCAGGTTCGGATATAATAACGGTTCATCAGGAGGCTTGTATCCATCTTGACAGAACCGTACAGTTAATAAAGTCATTCGGCAAAAAAGCAGGCGTATCATTAGTTCCGACTACACCTCCTGACGTTCTTGATTATATATTACCTGAGCTTGACCTTGTTTTAGTTATGTCGGTTAACCCTGGCTTCGGCGGACAAAAATTCCTTCACTCCCAACTGGAGAAAATAAGGATAATCCGCCAAAAAATCGACGCTACAGGCAAACAGATAGATTTACAAGTCGATGGCGGCATTAATACGGAAACCGCAAAGTTAGTAGTTCAAGCCGGAGCCGATGTGTTAGTTGCCGGCTCCGCAACTTTTGCAGGCGGCTCGGAAAAATATAAAGATAATATAAAAACCCTGCGTGGTTAACTAAAACAAACTACTCTCCCCTTGAGGGAGAGTTAAAACACGAAGTGTTTTACAAGGAGTACAATTTAATAATGCGGTGGCGGCGACTCCTCATCTATACTTCTTATCCCCGAATCACCGCCATGCTCTTTTATTTTAGATTCAAGTTTTTGCAGTTTTTCCTTTAGCATATTTATTTCCTTTTGCTGAATATATATTTCAACACTTAACTTCTCAATGTCACTTGCCTGATGGGCTGCCATTTCCTGTAGTTCGATAATTTCATCTTCCATTACTTAAAAAACCTTTTTGATTGCATTTATATATTCGGGTAAAACATTCTCAGGAGAAAATTTTTCTACCGTTAGCGATACTTTTTTATAATCCCATTTTTTTTGCAGAGCCTTATCAATTAAAGATACAAGTTCTTCATCATTTTCATAATCTGCTAAATAGCCGTTCTCACCGTTTATGATTATCTCCGAAGGTCCGACAGGGCAATCAACCGCAACGGCAGGAGTTCCACAAGCAATAGCTTCGGCAACAACCATTCCGAACCCTTCATAACGTGAGGTCAGCACAAGCAGCTTCGCTTTTTGCATATATGGCACGACATTATCCCTCGCCCCTTCAAATATAACCCTATTTTTTATTCCAAGCTCTTCGGACATATATTTTAAAGAGTCAATCAACTCACCCTCACCGATTACTCTTAATTTAACATCTTTATCTTTTATTTTGGAAAACACATTTAACATCCGTTCAGGATTTTTTTGTTCGGCAAGCCTTCCTACAAAAACAATTTCATTTTGTTTATGTTCCGCTATTTCAAGACCGAAAAATTTCTTTGATAACGCAGGATATGCAACATTCAACTTTTCTTTATTTATTGCAAAAACCTCAACCAACTCATTCACCATACCCGTTGACTGAGCTATAATATGGTCGGCACGGTTTAAAAAGGTTTTATATATTTTCTTATGGATTACCGCTGTGGAGAATCTTTTATTATTTTCTAAATGCGATGAGATACTTATTGCATTAACACCTATAATTTTTGCATTAACCCCAAACAAACACCTGATAAAAACAGCAACAGAAGTAAACTCCTTTCCCCATACTAACAGATTTTCTGCCCTCCTAGCTTTAATATATTTTCGCAAAGCAATTATCGACTGCACTAAATACCTGATTTTACCTAAAGCTCCCTTCCCTCGCTTTACATTCAAGAAGGTTACGTTAATTCTTTCATCAATATTATATGGGGACTCGCACCTCTGTCCGATTACAACTAATTCGGATTTATATCCTTTATCGACCAAACCGTTAGCCATCATCACGGCAGCATGCACCAAACCGCTATGGTTTAACGTATGAATAAAAATATGAATGGTTTTCATAATAATTACATTTATATAATAAAATATCTCATACCCCTTACCGCAGAGGGGAACTATATATGCATTTTTGTTCAAAATCCATTACCAACACAAAAAAAATGCATATAGTATGCTTTAATACTTGATTTGTTGCCAAAGATAATTTATATCTGCCTCTCCCCACGTAAGAATTTCTTATACGGGGGTGTAGCTCAGCTGGTTAGAGCGCTGCCCTGTCACGGCAGAGGTCGCGGGTTCGAATCCCGTCACTCCCGCCATTCCTTGTTTTTGGCTATATTTAGCAGTTCATCAAACGGTTTTCTCAAGGAATAACAAAGGATTCCATCTTTAATTTGCAGGTTCGCAAGTACAAAAGACATAAGTTTGCGTTTTTGCTCTATTTGCGAACTTTCAAAAACTTCATAAGAGTTAGAACATAGTGCCAGCAACGATTTAAGGGTAATTTGGAATACCTTATCATCTTCAACATGCCCGTCTATTTTATTGCTGATTTCATGCTGCCTTTGCTGAAGCTCCTGCATTTTTTTGTCGTATATGTCTTGTGTAATACTCTGCACTTCATCACGAAGCAGTAAATCAAGTAACCTAGATTTTTGGCGTTCAATGTCTTTATATTCTTTTGTTAGGGCTTCAAACTCGCTTAACTGATAATCAGCATGTCCTTCGCAAATTTGCTTTATTCCTGCTTTCATTTCTTCTAGTAAAGCTGGCGGTATATACAAAGCCTTAAAAATGCCCTTAATGGTTTGCAATGCCTGCTCTTCTTTGATAGGCTTGCAATCACATTCGCCTTTTGATTTTGTCGGTCTTAAATAAACATGCCCTTTCTTTTCATAGCTTGAGAACGAACAACCGCATTTAGCACACGAAACCATACCACGAAATAAAAACGGCTTAGCAGCATATTTAAAGGGCATTTTATTAGCCTTTGCAAGCACAGCTTGGCATTTATGGAATATAACTTCATCAATAAGCCTAGGATAAGGGTGCGTTACTTCAATGCCTCTTGGTTTTGAAATGCCAATATAAAACTTATTGTTTACAATGTTATGTATCTGCGACTTACTAATCTTACCTTTTTGCACTGTTTTATTACGCAATCCCCAACCTTCAGCCATTTTTGTTATATCGCCAAGTGAATAAGTACCAGTTGAGTATTCTTGAAAGATTTTTTTAATGAAAAAACAACATTCTTCATCAATTTTAACATCACTTTTGCCATGCTCATTTTTATAGTTCTTATAGCCAAGTGGTGCTTTTGTGATGATTTCGCCTTTTTTAATCTTGTGGTCAATGCTACGTTTCACATGCTCTTTCATTACATCGATGTTAACTTGAGCAAAAACAATGCCCATATTAAACATCGCCTTTTCCATCGAACCACTTTCTTTTGATATAATAGAGTTATCGCCAACAATATGAATTTCCATCATATCATTTTCGATAAGGCGACTTATTTCAGGATAGTGGTTAAAATTACGCATTAAGCGGTCTATCTTATCAATGGTAAGTACAACACGCTTTCCGCTTTTCTTACTTGCAGCTCCAACATATTCAAGCATATGTTTAAATTGTTTTCGCTCGCCAACAGTTGAGCTTTCAGTAACCTGATATGTTTTTGCAATGTCATAGCCTAAACGCTCGCAATACGCCTTTAGCTTGACTGTTTGTGCATCTATTGAATGACCTGTTTCCTGGTCTTTGCTAGAAACACGAGAAAATATTACTGCTTTCATTTTGTTACTACTTATATATGTGTATGATTATCAGTGTTATATTGATAAGGCTGGATTTGTTCTATTTTGTTTTTAAGTTTGCGTTTAGCTTCCCTTGTGTCATATAAAATTTGCAAACGTTGGAAGAAGCCTTCAGACATGCCGAAAAACTTACATAAACGCAAGTCGGTATCTGCTGTAATATCACGAGTGCCGTTAACTATTGCGTGGATACGGTTAGCAGGCACGCCGATAGATTTTGCCAGTGCGTTTTGGCTCATGTTCAATTCGTCTAAAAACTCATATTTTAATATATCGCCAGGGTGCGGATTTTTTAATTTTGCCATTTTACAACCTTCCTTTATTTTACATTTTCAGTGATAATCAACAATTTCAACTTCTGTTACTTCGCCATCATCCCAAACAAAACATATACGCCATTGATTGTTAATTCTTATGCTCATTTGTCCTTTTCTATTGCCCTGCAAGCCTTCTAAATTATTGCCCGGAGGGTTCTTCAAGTCATCAATTGCCATTGCAGAATCAATAATACTTAGCTTTCTTAATGCCCTGTCCTGAATATTAGAAGGAAACTTCTTTGACCTTGTTTCATTCCATATTTTTTCAGTTTCTTTACACTTGAATGATTTAATCATTTATCATTACCTTTTTACTTTATCATATTACGTTATACGTATCAAGTATAATTAGTTATTATTTCTTTGTAGTTATCGGGATATATAAGTCCCTTTCAAGTGCTTCATATACATTTCTTTTAGATTTTAGGATATTTCCCCAAAATTGTTCATATAAAAAATGTACTTTTGAAATTTTAATGATTCTGTTATCCGAACCAGAAGGTTTTATATCATATTCAGAAAAAAAACTTCTAACTTTCCTATCACAAGTTAGTCCATCATCGTAGTTCGTATATAATACATTTTTAAATAAACCCTTGTTATTCAGTGAGTTTTTTAAATCAAGAGTCTGATTATTAAACTCGTCAAATGCATACCCTAAGAAATATACATAATTTGCTTCTTTTAAGAATTTTATAGCATCTACATTTATTTCATCAGACTTATTAACGCCTATTATTTTAATTTCATTTCCTTTAGATTTTTGGAATATTTTTAGTGCTAGTCGTTCTTCTATGTCAAATCTTTGACATTCATAGTTCTCGTCAATTGGATTACCATTATCATCTCTTTGAACAACCTTGCCATAAACGTGAACTATGTTTTCTTTAAAGAAAGTATTAAACAAATAATCCCTTATATCAGCAAATTTACTCGGTTGAAAATATCTCCATAAAGCTTGTTCAAAGGATAAGTCATAATTAAATGTTACAATAGATATATTTTTCAATTCTTCTTTTATTTCATCCGTATCTTTACAATGAACTACTATCTTATGATGTATAAACTTTACCCAGTTACTTGCTGGAAAATAATTTTTATTAAATCGAGGCTCTAAGCATTCATTATGTCGCTCGCTAAATCCATTTTCACCACCATATTTACGACCCCTTCTCCACCACTTTGCTAAGTCACCATTTTTTTCGAAAGCTTCTATACCTTGGCTATACAATATAACAGCCTCTATAAGCTTCTTAGCTATTTGCTCTTTATCTGGATGGTTGTGTAAATAATAGTCTATATTTAATGGGTTGTATGATTTTATATCGATTAAAAATTCAAGTGCATCATTAAAATCGGCTTCATTATAACTTGAATGTTTTTGTTCTATAATATCTTTTAACTTTTCCATAGCCTCAACCAACTCATTACCAAGCGGATAACCAAAATGAGAACTTGCACCAGCACCGAGTACAAAACAGAACTTGTCATTTGCCATAATCACTACAACCTTATAATTTACATTCTTAAGCCAAAACATAATCAATAACCTTGTTTTAATAAACTCTTAAATCTCATAGTCCTTCAACTTCAAAGGCTCAAACTTATCAATAGCCTTGCCGATATTAGCAAGGGCAGTAAATTTAGTCTTATTTGACAACTGCAAGCTATCTATATCCTTTTTTAACCGTTGCCATGTTTTTACATCCGCATTTTTTTCTATTAAACTTCTTGCACCCCTTATTCCCAATTCTTGCACCATTTTTATCGCTCCGAAAAGTTGCATGGTTTTTGCAGGCTTATAACCTGTCTGGCTTTGAATTTGTCGGTATGTATCAGCTACATCATCATTTGCCATAAGTGGAATTTTCAAATCATGCCAGATAATTTGCCAGTAATGCTGTAAAACTTTCTTGGATACATCCCTGTCAAACAGGCGTGAAAATGTCAGTTTCTTTTCAATGCCGAGTTTTTCAAAAACCTGCTTAATCTTTTGCCTGTTACCAAGCCTAACTTCCATACGCAACACATCAAATTGTTTAGAAAACTTACGCCCTGAAAATAAATCAGATTGCATAAAACTATCTTTTTCAATAGCACGTTTTTCACTTGTTTTTGCTTGCTGTAAATCTTTTATTTTATCGTAAAAAGCAATTTCAAAACTATTTGTATGATAGCGGATTGCCTGCCCGTTATTACGATAGTCTGAAGCTGCCAAATCAAGCTTTTTGTTGAGGTCAATCTTGTGCAACTCGTTAATAATCATAGAACAATTTGAATAATCTATAAGCGGTATGTTTTTTGAATAATGAATTGCTGATATTTCAGAATCTGCCAACCTTTCATAATCGGTATGAACTCCCATGCTTTCAAGCCTTTTTAGTAAAGTTTGAATGACATTATCAAAATCAGTATCAATTAATTCATCGAAATTGTTACCAAGTATCAGCTTTGGGGCTGAAAATTCAATACGAAGCATTATAGCGAAACCGCCTTGACGCATACGTTTGGTAAGAGTCAGGCGTGGTTTATATATACCGTTTTTGGCATCGGTGTTTGTCGGGTTCTGATAGCAAGAAAAATTAGCACGTCCGCCAAGTTTATAATATGGAGGCTTAAATAACCCAATCGCTGAAGGTGCGAATCTGTCATAATCTAAAATCTGGAACTGGCTTTCATTCATAGTTATTACTATCGTATCCAACATGTTGCTTACTCGTTACATCTTTAAGTTTGTTCATTACGGCTTTTTCGATAGCAAAACTGCTTGTCTTATTTATCGGGTGATAAATATTCATCTCAATGTTATTTATCAGCTTTGTCGGATAGGTAAGACGGTAAAGTTGTCGTTTTTCGATTTTTGTTGTCGTAGTTATGAAAAGTTATTATCTTGAGCTTTCAACTAAGATCGTCCTACTGGACTCTTTTTTTGAGATTCTTGCGAATGATATGCTTGCTTTACTGAGCCACTTTTAGATTCTTCTATACCTGATTTTGTTAGGCTCATTCCAATATCTTTTGCCTGTTCTAAAGCATCTTTACGTGCTTCTTTTTTAGGATTAGGAGTTGACTCATTCCTTTGACTAGATTTGTCTTTAGATGTTGCAAAAGACAATTCATCCTTGTTTTTGTTAACTGATGCTCCTTTGTCGACACCTTTAAATTGTGATAGTTGATCATCTTCTTTTACCTTTATATCAATTCCGTATCTCTCACTCTTTTGAGCTAATAGTTCTTTTAAAGGCTCAGAAAGGCTTACACTTATTGCTGTATCCATAATATTTTTTTTGTCGTCTTCATTTAATTTGACTTTAAGTTCCATATTTAGTTTTAAGTTTTCAACAGTTCCAATACTATCACCAAATTTCTCGCCTTTTTCATCGACTGTAAAAACATTCCTATCCTTTAGTTCCTTCTTTTCATCATCTTCAATTTTAACTTTCTCGACACTGCCAGCATCTTTTTTTCTAATAGTGCTAATTTCCATTTGTTCTTCAGATACCCCAGCTTTTGTAAGGTCTTCTTGAAAAGTTTTTGCCCATTTTCCATTCTCATCAATAGGAATACCTCTATCTACATAACTTGATTCACCTTTATCATTTTCATCAATTTCTTCAAATGTCGCATAACTTCCTGTAGTAAGTCTTTTTAAAGCACTTTCTGGTGTTAATTTATCTTTAGGTATAGCCACCATAATTGCATCTGGTTTTTTACCTGATTCCATTAGTTGTGTTACAGCTAGATCAATATTGTTTAGACGCGTTTCATCTGAGGTTATAACCGCTACTTTACCAGATGCGTCAATAGCATCTTTAGTGCCTGCGGTGTGACGCATTGTTTTTTGGTCAATAAATATTGCATCATGCTTACCATCGTTTAATTCTTTTTTTTCTGGTTTTTTGTCGTTTAATTTCTCTCTAGAATGGCGTTCGGAAGCATAATATGTAGCTCTTGTTTGATCTGATGATTGCCTTTTAAACGATAAGTCAAAGGTGCCATCGTCTTGTTTGCTTATTTTAGTCGGAGCCTGATTTGCTATTGTTTTATCAACACCGGGACCATGTCCAAATGTATCTTTATTATCTGTTAAGAGGATAGGAATATCGGAGTTTTTAATAAAATCTGTTAACCCATCGGATTTTGACATATCAACAGGTTCAAAATTCTGGTCAGACTCCTTTTTTTTATAGTTTACACGTCCAAACACAATAGCTTTAACATTATCTAATAAACCAGCTTCTTGTGATTGCTTCAGCATCTTTGCCATATCATCAGGAGAATCAATCGATTCAATTGCCAGTATTGAAGGTTTGTCAAGATGAAACGGTATTTGTGTTCCAGCTGTTAAAGCCATTCTGGAAAGTTCTGTTGCATGTATAGGAAGCTCTTGTTTTGAAATGTTATCAAGTTCGTTTTTTACGCCTTCTTTTTGTACATTTGGTTGTTTTAAACCTTTGTAGGTCGTTTCACTATCTGGGTTAGTCAGCGTTTCTGTAACATCACTTATTCCCTTGTCTGCTGTTGTCTCAGCAGGGTTGCCGTAATATGTTCTTGCAATGCCTCTTTGTTCTATGAAGTTAGTAATAACTGAGCCATCACTGAATCCAACTAAAGCAACATCATCTCTTTTTGGCAGACCGTGCTTTTTTCCTGTGGAATCGCTGTATTTAGCTTGATCAAGAGTTTCTTTGCCAGAAATTTTCGTATTTTCATCATCACCACGAGGATAAAAAAAATCATTTGGAAGCTCTTTGCCTTCATTTCGTTTTTCTTTCTTCCAAGCTTCGGTTATTTTCTTTTCTGTAGCTTTGGGATCGTTATCATACTCATTTAGTACATTCGCAACATCAAAAGCACCGCCCCCACCGTTCGCAACTATCATTCCATTGGTTTTAGGGTCATTAAGTGCATTTATAATTGCTCTGGCACGCTCTTCAACAGTGTTAGAGCGCCCATTTCCGTCAATCGGTGGGTGCATACTATCGTCTGTACGATAAAGATTAAAGCCTTCTCCATTAATCGTTTTTTTATACTCTTTATTTTGACCTGCCTTTTTATCGTCTTTTTCTTTAGGTGTATCAAATTTTGATGTCACTACTCCCCAATGAGAAGGGGCTATAACTGCAACATTTGAACCTTTCTCAGGTTCGTCCTTGTTGCTGGTTAAAGGTTTCATACTAAAAGTTTCTTCGTCCAATGAGCTAACTTGTGATGATTCCTGAGGTTTAACAAGGTCTTGGTAATAAGAATTTTGTTCTTTCATTTGTCGTTGTGTTGCCTTGAACAACTTACTCATAGATGAGGTGGAAAAGGTGGGGCGGTCTGGCTTTATTCCTAAAAAACGTTCTGGTGTGGATAATGATGTACTAGATTTATTCTTATCATATTTTTGAGTTCCTGCTAGATTAGAGAGAATCTTAGCAAATTCGGTAATGGCTCCCAGTGGGAATCTTGGTGGCATAGTCGCAGGCTCCTTAACTTCCTTAATGACCTGTTAGTGTAACATAGAGCTGTATTTTTAACAAGGTTAAAAAACCTATATAACCCCAACTATGTTTAAGGTTGAAGCAAAAAAGCCTTAATTTGGGGTTTATCGGTTTTATAAGTGTAAGCGATGAGACAAGCTAAAATACTAACGAAAGCATTGATTGATGACCTATGCCTTAAATGTTTAAGGTTAAAGTCTGTTTTCATCACACCAACGTTCGTTTCTATAATAAACCGTTTTCGAAGTAGTGTTTTATCGATAAACGGCATCAAGTTGTTTTTCATATTTCTTCGGATTCCCGTGATTAAATGTAGTCTGCCATTTATAATCTTTATCAGGGGTATATTTGCAAACATGCCCTGTGGCAATATGGGCTTTAAGATGTAGCGATAATTCGGGATTTTCTTTGCCAATGTTTTTAAGTGCCGTTCTGATGGCATTTGAAACTGCATCTAACACCTTTTTATTACTATTGCTAAACTTACGGCTCTTGCCTTTGTTATTGCTGTTTTTTCTTATAAATTCTTCTATTTGATTTTTTTGTATTTTTAGCTGATTTGCCTTTTCAGTCATCCCTTTACTTTTAGCTTCTTCAATTTGTTTATCTATAGTTTTCAAACTATTCTTTAAATCTTGCAGTCCTTTGTGGTCAAGAATTTCAATAGTATTATCAGAAAATGAACTTAAACACTCTTTCTGCAGTTCCTCTTCCGTCATGGTTTCATAATCTTCATTAGGTAATTCTGATTTATCAACAATAGCCTGTAAACTGCTTGCTTTAATGTCTTTATTCGGATTATTAAGCAGCTCTGCAATATAATAACAACCTTTGGTATGTTTTACCCAAACTTGTTTACCATAAAAGCTAACTTGCCAGTTTTCGCCTTCTTTATTAAACACGTTCCTAGAAGTTATATCCTCTTTGTAAATAGATGTCATTGCATCATAGAAAATTCCAAAACTTCCGTTCTTATCAATATAAATAACATTATCAATTACAACGCATGGAAGGGGTGCTTTACTGCCAATTTCATTGATTGATATTATCACAGGTTTGACGGCGTTTTTATATTCTTTGTTATTTATTATCTTGGTTTCATCTTCTAAGTAAACCGCCAGAAAAACAGTATATCCGCTTCCATCTATTAAGCATCTGCCTATTTTATAGAACATATCAGGAATTAAAGTTGTAGCTTCATCATGTGATTGCATGACTTGAGATAATGAATTGCAAAAAGCCAGAAGATTAAACTTGTGCGGTCTTACTTCGCTTGCATCAAGCTCAACCAATCCGATATTTTCTTTCTTATCGCAATCTACGATATATACAAGTGTGTTATCATGTTTGCGTATCGACTCAACAGGCATATAGCAATTTTCTTCACAACCACTACAAAAAACATTATCAACCGCATTTGCCGACTTGGTTATAAATGGCTGGTTACAAAGAAAAGTCCACAGCCTTTTTTCAACCTGCTTTTCAAACAACAAGTTATTTGTCAAATATGGATTATTTACATTACGCATTAAATCGCAAAACAAAGAAGAAATATCAGGCAACTTTTAATTCCTGTTTTTGCGTAACAATGCTTTCAATTCCCCAATCAATAATCATCTGCCTCAAAAGCAAGTCATTTTCATCATTATAGTTAAGCCTGCTTATACTATCTTTACTAATAGTAAACTCTTTGGTTTTAAAGCCTCTGCGATTATTTGCCTCTAAGGTTGCAACTATAGTTATCTGGTCAATGCAATCAGATGATAAATTAATGTCTTGCCGATTCTTTTTAATGTCATCAATCATTGCCTGCACTGATTCTTTAGGGCAATGCTCTGTAACATCAATTTTACGAAGTTTTGTATTAAATCTTAAAGATTGTATCATCACTTTTTTTATTTTGGAATCAGCAGGAACGACAAATTCAAATGCAGGGCTTTTTATTATATCAATATTATAAGAAGTTTCTTCAATTTCTGGTATGTCATCAATACCTAAAACTTTATCTAAAAATATTTTCTTCAATTTTGTATCGGTTTTTTTCTGTCCGTCAAAATAAGAATCAAGAGTTTCACTTGTTGCATCATAAACAAAAATTACTTCAAACGCTGGATTTGTAACCCTTTTAGCAAATACGCCTTTTTCCCAAGATAATTCAGATTTAGAATAATCTTCAGGATAGCAAAAGTAATAATGCAGGTTGCCTTGTGTATAATGGTCTGCTTTACAGGATTTGCCACGTCCTTCAGTTTTTCTAAAATATTGGCTGATTCCAGATTCCAACTCTTTAGTTTTTTTCTCATAATTTGGCTGATTGGCAGGTCTTACATTTTGAATTTTTCGCCAGTATGTTTTCTTTAAGTAATCAGTGCAAGCAAATCTATGTGCATCTTCAAATAATTTACGATGAGTTATAAAAACGTAAAACACCTTCTCATAAAATCCGTTCATCTTTTCAAAAACTGGTTGCAAGTCCAATCCTGCATAGTTGGCACTTTGCAATATTTTCTTAAAACCGCCCTCATAAGACATTTGAAAAATACTTTGAAAGTCACTATCAATCATTTTTCGACAGTGGTCATCTTCAATAGAAGTGATGGCGTTAAATAAAGGCTCTATCTTTGTTGCAGTGAGTTTCTCAAAATCAACATCATGTTCGATAGTATTATCATTCATGTATTGTTTTAGCATATAGTTTGGTGCAAGCCTCAAAAAATCCCTAATGGAATAAATACGACTCATTCTTACATCCTTCTCTTAAATTACTGTTTTGATAGGGTATTATACAACTGAAGGTTTATTGTTACAACTCATTAATAAGATGCTTAATAAATTTTCTACATGAATGATTAATATTTATGAAGTGCTACAATTCATAAGTCTGAAATTGATTTACTTGAGTACTAAATAGCAATATTTCACTCTTAAATCTGGTTCGCAAACCGTCAAGTTTGTCCCGCCAATCCCCCGTTTTACACAGTCCCAACAAGTCCAAAAAAGCTAGACTTTACAACGATTTTCTGGTAACGATTGTCCGTTTAGGTTTAATCACGTCCAGTCGCATCTGGGGGTACTAGGGGGTATCACTGGGGGTATCTGGATACAAAATTCAGGGAGATACCCTACTATTTTTCGGGTACATTAACGGGTACAAATCTCTTTGGATTAATAATTTAGCAAAGCAACGCCTCACGGCTTTAGGTCTACAGCCTCAACTTCAACAGTATCCTTAATTTCAAATTTATTTATCCTAAGTTTATTTAATTCGCTTTCAGATCCTATTTTTCTAACGGCAGCTTCTGTATTTGTTACTATCAGATTATATTTTTCTTGCTCATGGGAGTTTGTAACCCTTCTAAATTGTAGGCACGCTCTGATGTAATTAGTAAGATCATTACTTTTTTTAGATTTAAATAAGTTATAGTAGTCTTCTTCACTTGAATTCGCCAACACTTCCACATCGTCCATACTCCAGCCACTTGTTGAAATAAGGCGTTCAAGAACTTCTATAAGTGTTTTTTGAGGACGTTTTTTTCTATATTCTTCTGCAAACCTATCAAGCATTTTTTGATCTTCCACACGATGTCTAAATGTATAGTGGTTGATGTTAAAATACTCGGGATCGTTATTTGATGATATAGCCAGCTCAATAAGTTCATCAGCTTTTTTATCCGCACCTAAGTCCCTAAGTAGCTTAATCGATGCCGATAAGTTTGATTGCGATATATGTTTCGCATGATTTTTGACAGCCTCATACATTTTTTTAACAACCTCTTCATGGTTATCATCAAAACTATAGTGATATAGATTCCAGGCATCGGTAAGAGATTTATCTTTTTTGTTAATTATTATATTATCGTCGTATTTCTTGATTTCTTTAGTTATATTTTCCTCTATAAAATATCCACGCTCTACAGAGTTTGCTATTTCGATGTCTAGCTCATCTGAATTGCTATATCCGTAATCCTCAAGGATACTTCTCCACTGAATAATCTTCTTTTCTTCGGGTGTATCTTCAATTTGCTTTTCCTTATTACCCATCTGTTTAATAATCATGAAAGATATAAAGTCTACGTTTTGCTTCTTTATAAAATCAACCTCAGGAAATTTATCGCTTTTTTTATACAAAGCATATGTAAAAAGAACTAAAGACGAAAGTGCATTATGCTTTGTTTCTTCTTCTTTGTTTTCTAAAAATGGCTTTAAATCTTTGGCTAGTTGCTGAATTTTCTTTAATATTCTTATATTTGTGATGCCTAGTTTACAGCATCGCTCTTGTAGCTTTTCTGAATATTGTTCGTTAGTTTTGCTAAAAACAATTTCAGCAGACTCTTGAGCGGTTGGTAGGAAGTTAAATTCCTTATCGATAACCTTCTCTTTGTATGTATCGTATTTTGCTTTTGCATCATCAGATAACCCTTCATCATTAAAAATAAGAACTATTTTGCATAATTTTTGTTCTTTTAATTCAGATATTAAGCCCAACACATCTTGTGCATCAAGACGCATACGTTCAAAATCATCAAAACAAATTATTGCCTTTTTTACAGATAGAAATGACAACGCTCGGCTCATCAAAGCATCAGCCCTAATAACCTTACTAACATCTTCTATAAATGGAATACAATTTTTCACAAACGTTTTTAATTCTGGCTTTTCACCAATTAGTTTTTTATCTATGCTTTTCTCAAAAATAGCAAACTTGAGTGCATCAAGCGAATTAACTCCAAACAGTGAAACATACGCATATCTATCAAGTGCTATTTCACTCTTTTTTTGTGCTTCTTTTAGATAAGTTTCCCAAGCGTAAGTTTTACCGACTCCCCAAGCTCCACGAATGGCAATCACCTCTGGAGTATCAGATTTTAAAAAACGATAAATTTGCTCTTCTATTATTTTGATAGACATGAAAAATCCCTGCAAGTTACAAAGATACATATGTGTATGAAATAGTGGTTTTGCAAGTGATTAATATTTATTTATCAACTTGTATCGTGGCTAAAAGCGAAAGATAAATATATTTCATATTGATTATCACCGATGGTATGCACTTGTAACAGGCAGAGCCGAAAGAGATATTTCGACAGATTTAAAAGGAGCTTTAAAAACTCAAAAAGTAAACCATGTAAATAGATTAGATGAAGAAGACCTACCAGAATTTTTACAAAAGTTATCAAGATATGACACCGATAACGAAGGCGACCTTCAGTTATATAGGTTTGCGGACAAGTAGCTTTACAATAGCTGATTTATAGTAGGAAAATCAGTGTTAGCGACAGCCGAAAGCCTTCTTATGTTAAGACGTAATATTTTTAGAAACCGGTCTATGTTATCTTCATTAGTATTTGTAGAGGTGACTAATGTTGCATTCACACCGAGTGAAACTATATTGTCAATACGAGTTTTTTGATAGTCGCCTGATTTTTCCAGATCATTAATGTCAAACTTCGAGAAGTCAACCAAATGTATGTAATCTTTTTGCAGCAGGTCTCTCATATGTTCCTGAGGTTTTGCCGTAACAAAAATCCACATATCTATATTATTGTTCTCAAATTGAGATAAGGCTTTATCCATCGGTAAATTACGTATTTCTATTTTGTTACTAGCAATTTTAGTGTGTTGAGTAATAAATTTAATAAGCTTACCGGACAGCAATTGCGATCCCCCGCTATTTTCGCCTACATTAATTATGAGTTTGCGCCCTTCTGTAAAATGTGATGCAATGTCAAATCTGGCAAGTTTTTCAATTTTTTCGGGTTTATACAAAAACCCGTATTTGGTTAGCCTTAAATCAGGCGGAAAAGAGTATTTTGCCGATGAATACATAAAGAAAACCTTCTCTAGGAATAAAGGCGATCCTTCCGGTATAATCTTTAGTTGCTCCTTTTTTTCAGGCGGCAGGTTATTAATAACATCATATTGTGCTATACCGAATGAATTAACGTTGTTGATTACCTCATTTATACTATTATAAGATCCGCTTGTTTCGTGATTCTTAATGTTAGAGCCAATTGCGTTGAAAGCACCGAAGCTATAATAAAACCCGTCTTTATTACCGGTAAAGAAATCAATATTTTTCGGTACGGGTATAACTTTAGATACAGGTTTGGGTATCGATTTGTTATAATTATTTATTATTAAAAAGAATGAAGCAATTAATAATCCGCATAATATAGTTATTATTACGGTAGAAAATAGTCCGAGCCTAAATGTTAAAGAATCTTTTTGTGTCATAATAACTTCCGATTGTATCTATAAGTTGCAAATTGATAAATAAATACGTGCGTTATATATATTATCTTATGTAGCACTTCAAGATGTTTTAAATGTTATTTTAAGGAAGCGCTCAATAATCATACAATTTATAATGCTAAATTTATTTCAGCATCTGCTTTGTCATGTTAGAGGCACCAAAATAAGTTCAAGCGTGGCGAAAACTATGTTTAGGAAGCATTGCCTCAATTTACTGAGGGCGTGTTGTATTGAGATATTGAAAGTGTATGTTATAATATAAAAGAGTCTTGCTTTTCTATTGGTGGATAAAAAACACCAATAATTACAAAAGGATTTCTGGCTTTTCGTATATGCCATTTGTAGGTTGTGCCAAGAAAAAGATATAGATCTTTTTTGGTAGTGAACTCTTCCATATATCGTTGTTCAACTTTCTCCAGAGCTTCCTGTTCTCCGTATTTTTTAACACAATTCAAGTAAAGTTGACCAATCTCCCAGTCTTCAATCATTAATGTACTAGACTTTCCTTTTTCATCACGAAACTCATAGTAAAACCTATATGGCAGCTCAGGCATAGCTATAAATTCTTCGGACTCATCTTCAAATAGGTTTGCCTGCTTAAAACTATCCAAAACAGCCTTTAATTTTGCTCCGGAATCTTTCTGAGGAGCCTTTTTAACTCTAAACTTATCTATACTCGTAGGCTTAAATACCGCCAAAGACCTTGTATCATTATGAGCATCACTAATTAATTCAGATAAATCAGTTTTTATTTCTGCTTTATCAAGAATTAATCGTTTTCTAGCCTCCCAGTTTCGCTCACGTGAAACCTCTTCTTGTATAGATATAGTATCACGATTAACTTTATAACTCTCAGGTCTTGGGTCGGCTTTGTTTCTTTCAATATCAGCTTCTATCCACTGATATTTTTTATATTGCTTATCGCCTTCTAACAAGCGGAATGGTATAGGATAGAGACGTATCCACGAACCATCCTCACGAAAACCAGCTGTACAAGCAAGCTCTCTATATTTTCCTGAAAGTGCAGGATATGTTTTTACTGCAATAAGAACTCTTTCTCTTGGCATTAGTTTCCTTAAATATGCTCGACAGGATATTCCCAATCTTCCATTTTAACTAATTTTTTAGCAACACGACCACGGTGACATTGACATGGATCCGCCTCAAAGCAGGTAATTGCCACACGCTTATGCCTATCAATTAGTGAACACAATTTTATCAAAGCATCTTGGTTTTCTTTAAGTGTTGTTTTTTCGTACTCATAAAATAATCGGTCATAATCTGATTGGGTTTTAAGTTGTTGGCGTTTTTCTGAAACGATACCCAATTCGGGTATATGAACATACTCAATTCCTAACTTCTTTAGGCTATCGCTTAGTGTAGACTTTGAAAAACCATATTTGCGGCTTAATGGATTCCGCCTCACATCACAAAGCAGCTTAATATTATTACTTATTAATCTATTAAGATAATTTTCAAAGCTCTGACCTTCGTAACCGATTGTAAAAAAACATGGCTCTGCTTGACAAGGGCGTTTTTCTTCAATTTTTTCTATTTCTTCTTTACTCATCAGTCGATTAGCTATTTCACTATTGATAGCATAATAAGGATAATCGCGGTACACTTCTTTAATCAGAGAATTTCCTGATAAATGTTCATAGTACTTTTTGAATAATACAATTTTTTGTGCATCATCTTTTTTAAGCTGTTTTATATAACCACTTTCATTTAACGTCCAATCGTCACCTTTTGCCAAATGACCAGATTCAGTTAAATTTCTACGATCTGCGTAAGATTGAAATGAGAAGCAGCCATATTTATAAGGCACAAATTCGTAGCTTTTTTCTTGCTGACATTTTTGTGTAAACAAAAACAGATACTTCTGTAGGTCACGACTTTTTAAAGTACCCCCAAAAGCCTCAATCAATGCTAGCAATACTTTTTGTCTATAAAACATAGTTCTTTTCCTCTCAATCTCATCATAACTTGATAAAATCTTTTTGTAAAAGACTATCCAGAAAAAATCCATTATCTACGAAAAATCATCCTAGAACTATTATTAGCAGTTATGGTTAATGCGTAGGGCAGTGTTCATTAAGATATATTTGTAATAGGTGAATTTATTTGTAGTATCTTTATGCAAGGCTACAAGATGCTGAAATAAATTCAGCATGACATGAATTTATGTTAATTCAACAATGCAAGCGAATTAAACAGTTATCTGAATATCCTTCAGCGTTCCCAAGTCATTAATAGGCTTTGATTTTACTTCCTTTTTTAACTGTTTTTGACTTACCTCATGCGAGTCGGCATCGTCTGTTTCCGACATAGTGCTTTCTTCAACATCACGCCATGCATCTAGCATTACACGCAAATCACCGATAACACCGTCACATTCTTTGATGCTATCATTCGTATTTATATAAAGAAGACGCATATCAAGTGATTGGTAATACTCATCTAAGGCGGTCGCTACCTCGCTGGTCTCGTCATTAAACTCAAGGCAGGAATTAAGCCCTGTAACTATTGCTATTGCTTTATTTATTAAATTATACCTTTTTTCATAATTTTGCTCTTGTATGGCTTCTTTTGCCTGTTCGATAAAATTTATTGCCCCTTCATACAGCATTATAACCTGTCTGACTTCACTTACGGTTTCGCTAGCCCTTTGGTAAGCATTAAAATGATTTTTGTTATAAGCCATAAATTTCCCCCTTTAGCCTCTATTATCCGAATTAGCCTGACGTTGAGCATCAATAAAGCTTAAAGTGCTGTTTGCCGCACTTATAACCGCTTCTAATCTGGTAAACTGCTCGACAAGTAAACGCCTTTCAATCTCAAGTGTAATATTATCTCTTTCAATTCTTTCCAGCAGCCTGTCATTCTCCGTTTTGAACGAATCAACCGCATCATCTATAAAGCCGTCATCTTTTAAATATCCGTCTAAAAGATTATATAAACTGTCGGTTATTCCCGAAGTCTGGCTTACGGTTATAATATCGCTTCCATCACCGGTATATACCAAAACCAGTCCCTCTAAGGACGTTCCGGCTATCCCCTTTATAGTTCCGCCTGCCAATGTGGCGTTAAATAAGAAACTATTATCTACAGCACTTAAAACCCTTACCTTATCTCCATCTGCCCTTGTATTATCAATATCAAGAATATAATCATTAAGCGTCGTTTTGTTGGTATGAGAAAACACACTTAAATCAGGAGAGTTTGAAACAAAATTAAACGCAAATACATTACGTACAGCCTCAAAGTTTGCGGCTAATGCAGCATCAAACTTATCCTCATCAATGACAAAAATGTCTTTAGTTTCAGGGGTTTCATCGTTACCCGGAAAATCTATCAGATCTATACCAACTTCAAATAACGAGCTAAAACCACCTGCCGATATACCCGCAATAGTTCTCGTAATCTGACTATCTATCGCACTTAACACATCACGCAAAATAGGCTCGTCACCCAATGTCGCAGTTTCTACCAACACATTATTTTCATCACGCTCAGTCTGCTCCGATATAAATAACTTTAAATCGTTATATGCCGTCAAAAAGTCCGATATCCCTGTTTTAATAAGGTCGTTATCACTTTGGACATCAAGCGTAATAGTTGGAGGAGATGAAACCGGTGTATCTGCCTTTAGAGTAAATGTCAGCCCTTCCAAAACATCATTTATAGCATTGCTAGAACGAGTAATAGTTTGCCCGTCAAGATCAAATGAAGCGTCCGCAGCCGCTATAGACTGTGTGAATGTTACATTATCCAAACCTATCTGTATAGTACCCGTTGGTCCGTCACCTGCGTCGCCGTCAGAAAATTCAAATATCTTATTTTCAACGCCGGTATTTTTAGCTTTTAATACAAGGCTGAAGTTGTTTTCGCTTATTTGTACTACGTCAGCCAGAACCCCGCTCAAAGAAGAAACAGCGTTAATTTTCGACTTAATAACCTGAAGGTTATCACCTTCACTTAAAGTAATATTAACTCCACCAAGATTAAAAGTCCCTGCCCTAAACTCTGGAACTGTCGGAGACTGAGTTATAGTAATGCTATTAGTTACATTTAAGAATGTATTTATTTCAGTGGCATATGTAGTTGCCTCAGCGGCATTATCTATTATTTTCTCATCGCCAACTACAAGCTGGAAGGTCACATCCTTAGTGCCGTCCGTAGTTTCCGTATCGGTATCTTTTACAAACGTAATAACGGTTCCCGCAGGTATCCTGTTACCAAGACCGTTATCACCGTCACCACCTGCATTAATACTTCCGCCGTCTAGCCTTATAGGCTTTGATGTATATGTAACACCGCCAACCGTTGCTTTTAATTCCACCATGTTCGATGTGAAAGTATCTGCCGCACTTGCTCCGGCTATGTAAGTTGCACCATTAATCGTAACCGCACCTGACAGGGTAGATATATGTGTTGTAGAAGCATCGGTAATTGAGGTTTGGTCAACACCGTCCGTACCCAACGCCGCCAGCGTTCCTCCGGCAGGATTGTTTGCGGCAGCCTGACTTCCGATAGCTATAGTGTTAGCAGTATCCGCACCTAATGAAAAATCGGCATTAATCGCAAGAGTCGCACCGCTTCCGTAAGTTTCAGATGTTACGGTAATAGTATCTACACCGTTATTCTCGAACTTATAGCCTGATACCGTTGATGTTGTAAGATTATTAAAGAAATTTGAAATATTGTCCAAAGTTTCGGCTAATGACGCACCAACCGTAATGTCAACACCGAACGTAGCTGTTGTATTACCAAAAGTAATCGTATCATTAGTATCAATATTATTGTTGGCTATCACAATATCTATAGTAGCCTTGGTAGCCGCCGCATATCCGTCAACACCGTTTTGGCTTACACTACCGCTAACAAGACCGTTACTAGCCGCCACACTTCCCGCAACTGAACCGTTATTTTTGTAGTTCCTTCCGATTTGCACGGTTTGGGTTTCGTTCGTATCACCTTTTGAAAAATCGGCAGATACATTTATATCATTACCTGTACTGGCTATAGTTCCCGCGGTATCCTGCGTTATGGTCAAAACACCGGTACTGTTCCTTGAATATGTGTATGTGCTTTCAGTTCCGCTTGCCACAGTGTTCATATATGTCACGATGGCATCTATTTTTTGATCCAAAGTAGAAGCACCGGAAATATCTATGTCCGATCCTCCTGTTCCGCCAAAAGTAATGGTAGTACCGCCAATTATCAGCTCATCGGTAGCATCAAATGAGTTTTGCGTACCGAATATTACCTCTAAAACCGCATTTGTCGCAACCGTCCCCTGATCGCCGTCAGTACCTAGCGAATTAAGGTCGCCGCCTGCCGGATTATTTGAAGCCGCCTGACTGCCTATAGCTATAGTCTGGTTAGTGCTGCCGTTTGAAAGATTAGCTCCTATTGTAAGGCTTGTATCTACTTCGGAGTTACTGCCCTCAACGTCCCTTGTGACAGTGATTGTTGAGCCGCTCGTAGAATAAGTGTATCTTGATTCCTCACCCGTAGTTACGGAATTCATGTAATTTACTATATTTGTCAGCGTGTCGGACAGGCTCGCCCCAACTGCTACATCAGCACCACCGCCACCACCGAAAGTTATTGCCGTAGAGCCTATATCTATTTGATCCAAGGCATCAAATTCATTATCATCGCTGAATACTAGGTCAATCGTTGCTTTATTTCCCTGAACATCATTTGAAAATGTTATAGGTGTAAATTGATTAAGTACGCTTCCTGATACGGTTCCGGTATTTACCTGATAATTATCTGCGACAGAAGCGTTACCTACCACGCTAACACTATCACTTGTAAAACCGCTTTTTCTTATTTGATGAGCCGTTGCAAGAGAGATATTTTCAATTGAATAATTATTAAGGGTGGCTCCGGGTTCACTTGTTACCGACATATAAGTCGATGCCGCAACTGAGCCGGACGATGTAAGGTTTGTAATAGTATGCTTAAAAAAATCATTGCTTTCGTTAAAAACACCCGGAGGAGAACGTAAAAAATTAGAAGTGGTTTTTAACCTATCCAATAATGTTTGTAATTCACCGATTGCTGATATTTTACTTTTATTTAGATCAACAGTTCCCTGAGTTTCCTCAATTTTTGCCTGCTGAGAGGAAAGTATAGCTTCAATAAGTGCATCGCCGTCCAGATTGGACAAAAACCCAAGTGCGGTAGTGCTACCGTTACTTGTATTAAATCCTCCTAAGTTAATACTGGACATTTTATTTTCCCACGCCTTACCTATGCAACTGTTAGTTTATTATATCACAACTTAATCAACATTAAAAGATAAAAAGGAGGCAGTTGCCTGCCCCCTTTAAATTAGCTTATCCTTAAACTATTACTGCTGTAGAAGCCCTAATAAGTTCTGGATTCTTGAGTTAACCTGAGTTAACACGGCTGTTGCAGCATCAACCCTAACTCTTGACTCGGCAAAACGAGTAGATTCCTGAGTATAGTCAGTATCTAGTAGTTTTGACCTTGCAGCGTCAGCGTTTTGAATCGAAGCCTGATTGTTTTGAATCGCCGAGTTAAATGCTGTAATCTTAGCTGAAATATCAGATATCAAGGATACAACATTGTTAATAGCGTTATCAATAATATCACCGGCAGCGATTGCCTGTTGGCTTGTAGCAACCGAAAGCGTCTGAGTATCACCATCATCATCTTTATAGATGGTAGTAGTTTTCGCACTACCGATTGACACACCGATCGTATCCGATGCAGAAGCACCAACCTGAAATGATAATGAATCATTTGCAGAAACACCAAGTGCTGCGTTAAGAGCGTCTGCTAATGCTCTTTCACCATCTGCCGTGCTGATATCGATTTGTGCGGTTTGCGACTTAACGTTACCAAGATCAATCTCAAACACACGACCGTCCGTCGTACTATCACTGAAAAAGTGTAGCTTAGCCGAACTTTGACCGGTATTACCGTCATCAAGGTCAATGATCTTGTTAGTAGAATCATATGAACCTTCGTTTGCATTGCCGTTAAGATCGACACCGAACGCTCTAACTCCACCGGTCGTAGGAGCGGTTACACTATTTAGGTAAGCAGTGTACGTCTCACCGTCAATAGTGGTAGTGATCGTATCGGTTAAACGGTCAACCGTGAATGACTCGATGCTGCCTAATGTACCGACCGAGCTGAATCCGTCAGTAATAAAACGGACATCACCCTCGTTATAGTCATTAGTACCCGAACCGATAACATCCAGACCTTCAAGACCGTCAAGTAACGTTCCAACCGCAGATGCAATACGGAAGTCACTTGAAGATGAATCAACAAGATCAAAACCTTGAGTTCTTGCCTGATTCACGGTTATTGAATCAAGCTGAGTTTTTAGGTTAGTAGCAATGGTATCCAATGAATCCTGAGCTTTTGAGATTGTAGAAGTGTCAGCTAAAGATATAGCAGCAGTTCCTACATTTAATACAAAGCCGTTATCAGACAACACGTCACTTGCGTTACGTTTACCGTCAGCATCATAAAAAACTATTTTCTCATTGGCACGTATGAGGTTACCGGCAGCTCCAATAGTGCTTGCGGTGCCAACACCATGCAGGAAAACAGGTTCAGATATATAAGTAGTATCACCTATTTTTGCTGTAAATGTAACGCTGTTACGATTAAGACCGTCAGTACTTCCGGCATTGAACGTGGCTTTTAGCTCGTCAATCTGACCTATTATATTTTGGTCATAAGTTAACTGAGCGTCCGTTACCGTTCTATCCGCACCGACTGTAGTTGCGGTTACGGCATCGGCAGTATCTAAGGCTATAGCACCGGCAACAGCGTTACCACCACCTAACGTGGCTGCTGTGATACCTGTAGCAGTAGTAAACTGGAACGTTAAACCGGCAACAGAGCTTGTAATATTTGCGGTACCTCCACCTGTATCGTCAGCAGTTAAAGCATCAAGTATCTTCTGCTGATTTGTTGTACTAGCGGTTCCTCCTATAGAGGCCGCAGTACCTGTAATAACACCAGTTGCACTGCCTGTATTAATAATTGTAGCTAAGTTTGCAATCTCTTCTGCAACTGTCGAGCTACCGTCTGTTGTATAGCTTATAGTTACGGTTTGACCGGCTGTTGCTATATTTCCGGCAACATCCACTATGGTAAGCACTACGGCACCAGAGTTCGCAACAGCCGTTACCGCAAGTGCTTCGGTAAAGAGTTGGGTCGCTGTCGTACCAAAGGTTCCTACACTTGCGTTACCGTTTACAGTAGCGGCTAATGTATCGGAATCCGTTGCGTTAGCAACATGGAAACTTACATTATTAAGATTGGTAGCACCATTATCGGCAGCAGTTACTTTTATAGCCGTAGCTATATCTGTCGGACCATCAAGTTCAAATACAAAGCTTCTAAGCAGATTCACTCTTTCCGTTGCATCAGCAGTACCACCGATAGACAAGCTACTACCATATGGCAATGAAGCCGAGGCAGTACCGTCATTCAATGCGGCAAGCAAGTCTCTTATTTGCTCGTTAGCGGACGTACCACCGTCTGCCGTAAAAGAAATAACAACACTTTCACCTGCACCGGCCACAACACCATCATTATCCACAATAGTAAATTGAATAACTTCTGAGTTAGAAGCTGCGGTAGTTATTGCAATAGTCGCCTCTGCTCGTGTTTCACCTATTCTGTTTGCATCAACAAATGAAGCGATTCCATCAACACCTACGGTAGATGTAGTCGCAGACGAAATTGACTCTACCGATCCCGCACCCGTAGTATCAATGTTATCACCACCGATAGTAACGCTATTTGCCGATATATTACCAAGCGTCGTAATACCTATTGTAACACTGTTTGCATTTGCATTTGCCTCTCTTGTACGTATGATAACACTGCCATCACCCGTATCGGTAAATGTAAAGTTCCTCACAAGGTCATCGGTAGAAGCTTTTGCAGCAGTAACAAACGCCGCTGCAAATGTTGTATTTGTTGTTGCGGCACTAGTTGTAACACTTAAAGTATGAGTGCCGGTATCACCGGGCTTCGCAAAAGTAAATGTAGTTGTGCCTGCGGCAATAGCATCGTCAGTATCAGCGAAAGTTAAAACAACCTCACCTCTAACACCGCTTACGTTAAGTAAGTCACCCGTTGCTATAGTATCGGTACCGGAAGTAGATGTGCTATATTGTGCTGCCGATATTAACGAGTAGTTATCTGTTGACAAAGTAGTGCTTGTATCGATTCCCGCACTTCCGCTAATCGAACCGTCTAGCAAAGCCTTACCGTTAAAGTTTGCGTTCTCTGAAATACGGTTAATCTCTGAAACGATTGCCTGAAACTCCTGATTCAAGAATCCCCTTTCGTTATCAGTCAGAGAGTCGTCTGCCGATTTCACCGCTAAGTTTTTTTGTTGTTGTAAAAGTGACAATACCGTATCTAATGCACCTTTTGCTGTTTCCAACAAAGATTTTGCCTGACCGGCGTTACCTACGGTTACCCTAAGTGTACTTACACGAGTCGCTAATATCGTACCGACTGAAAGGTCGGCAACGTTTGCATCTCTTTTTGTACCACTCACTAAGTTTGAGACTGACGCTGTTACCGTTCTCGACGCAATACCCACTTGGTCTTGCGCAAAACGTGCGTCAATACTTGAAATTGTAGTCATATCGTATCTCCTACTTGGATTGATAAAATTGTTAAACCAGAGCTACATGCCCAAAATTTAATATCTAATCGTAAGATACAAACAACTCTATGTCAACCATTTTTTGCGACTGTCCCATATTAATACAATCTGTAGTTACAGTTCCAATTTTGGAACAAATTATACAACTCCCGCTTTAAGAATATCGTGAATATGCAGCACCCCAACCGGCATTCCATTCTCTACAACAAAAAGGTTAGTTATGGATTTCCCCTCCATAACACTTAACGCTTTGGAAGCAAGGTCTGTTTTTTTTGCAACCAGAGGGTTTTTAGTCATAACATCATTGACTTTAGCACTAGACAGATTCATTGATATATGCCTGCGCAAATCCCCATCGGTAATTATACCCGTTAAGTTGCCCTCTCCATCAATAATACCGACACACCCCAATTTTTTTTCCGTAATTATATTCAGGGCATCTGACATCAAAGTACCGTCTTTTACTATAGGGATAGCGTCACCGGTATGCATCAGGTTTTCAACCTTTATAAATGCCGAGCCAAGCTTTCCACCGGGGTGGAATACATTAAACTCCTCACTTGAAAACCCTCTCCTTTCCAATAATGCAACGGCAAGTATGTCACCTAAGGCAAGCATCATAGTGGTGGAGGTGGTCGGAGCATTAACGCTACACGCCTCCGGAACCTCCGGAAGAATAAGTGCAACGGTTGCCGCATCTGCCAATATCGATGTTTTCCTTCTAACAACACCGACAATAGGAATATCGAACCTTTGGCAATATACGATAATATCTTTTAGCTCCACCGTCTCACCGGAATTTGAAAGCAACATCACCACATCACTTTGTGTAACCATTCCCAAATCACCATGGCTTGCCTCCCCCGGATGTACAAAAAGAGCCGGAGTTCCGGTTGAAGCCATTGTTGCGGCTATCTTCCTTGCTATATGACCGCTTTTGCCCATACCGCTTAATATAACACGCCCCTTTGCATCGCTAAGTAAATTAACGGCTTTTATATAATCCTCGCCCAGCCAATCCTCAATAGCCCTTAACCCTTCTATCTCTTTTTCAAGGACGGCGATTGCAACTTTTATATCATTATTATTATCCATATTTTCCTGTTTTATTTTCATATTCATACCAACGGCAAAGTAATAAGTTCCATTCTTACACCCGGAAAATTTTTGTGCAAGCAAAAAGGGACGCAATATTTTGCGTCCCTTTTTACACTTTTATTATTAATCATGCTTTCAAGAAGCCTGAGCTATCGCTCCGGACTCAATATCGGCTCTAACAGCCTTAGTCGCAGCCACCATCGCTTTTAAAGCAGGCTCAACCTCTTTCCAGCCACGGGTTTTAAGACCGCAGTCAGGGTTAACCCATAACTGTTCGACAGTAAGGTTTTTCAAAGCCAGACGCAACAATTCTTCCATTTCCTGCTGACTAGGAACGCGAGGGCTATGAATATCATATACGCCCGGTCCTATTTCATTAGGATATTTAAAGCTTGCAAAAGCATCAAGCAGTTCCATTTGCGAACGGGAAGTTTCAACAGATATAACATCTGCGTCCATTTCACCGATTGACTTAATGATGTCATTGAACTCGGAGTAGCACATATGAGTGTGTATCTGAGTACCGTCTTTAACACCCGAAGCACTAAGCCTGAAAGCCTCAACAGCCCATTTCAGATATTCGTTCCACTCACTTTTACGCAAAGGCAGACCTTCACGCAAAGCGGCTTCATCTATCTGGATTATCTTAATACCGGCAGATTCAAGGTCAACCACCTCATCACGTATCGCCAAACCTATCTGCTTACAGGTTTCAGAGCGAGGCTGATCATCACGCACGAAACTCCACTGCAATATAGTAACCGGTCCTGTTAACATGCCTTTCATATATTTATCGGTTTGTTCCTGAGAGAATTTAGCCCAATCTACGGTCATAGGCTTGTCACGAGAAACATCGCCGAAGATTACCGGAGGCTTCACACAACGTGAGCCATAGCTTTGCACCCAGCCAAACTTAGTGAAAGCAAAACCGTTCAACTGCTCTCCGAAATATTCCACCATGTCGTTTCTTTCAAACTCACCGTGAACAAGGATATCAATTCCGCACTTCTCTTGGAATCTGATACAACGAACAGTCTCCTCTCTAAGGAATTTGTCATATTGTTCAGATGTTAGCTCGCCGCTCTTAAACTTAGCACGCTGCGCCCTCACCTCTTGAGTTTGAGGGAAAGAGCCTATAGTTGTCGTAGGCAATACGGGCATATCTATTTCTTTACGCTGTACTTTAGCACGTTCCTTATAAGGGGACTTGCGGGAGAACATGGCTTGCGTTACTGACGATGCACGTTTTTTAACCTCATCATTATGAATACGTTTAGAAGTTTTTCTGTTCTGATGGGCTTTAGCGTTTTCTTCTAAAATCGCACATACCGAATCTTCACCCTCATTAACAGCTTTTGTAAGTACGGATATTTCTTTCACTTTCTGACGGGCAAACGATAGCCATGACTTTATCTCTTCGTCTAACTCAACTTCGCTATCAAGGTCAACCGGAGAATGTAGCAATGAACAGCTAGGAGCAATAATTACATTCTCACTACCTACTTTTTCTACAGCTTTATTAATGATTTTAAGTGACTGTGCAAAATTATTTTTCCAGATATTGCGTCCGTCAACTACACCTAAAGATATCTTAACGTTTTTGCCTATTTTTGTCAGAACATCATCTAACTGCTCGGGAGAACGCACAAGATCAATATGTAAAGAGTTCACAGGAAGTTTAACCGCTATATCAAGATTATCCTTCAACCCGCCGAAATAAGTAGTAAGTTGCGTTTCAATTCCGGCAGAAGATGCAGCAGAAGCTATTGCTGCAAATGCCGTTTTATATGCATCACGCACATTATCTTCCAAATCAAGAACAAGGCAAGGTTCGTCAATTTGAATCCAATCCGCACCAAGCTCACCCAATTTTGAAATGATGGCCTCGTAGACAGGAAGGAGCTTAGGTAGCAAATCAATCCGGTCGAAGCCTTCGTCATGAGTTTTACCGAGCACAAGAAAAGAAACAGGCCCAAGAATAACGGGACGTGTTTGAATTCCTAACGCTTTAGCTTCTTTATATTCATCAAATATCTTAGACGAAGACAATGCGAACTCCTGCCCTTTAGAAAATTCAGGCACTATATAGTGGTAGTTTGTGTCAAACCACTTAGTCATTTCCATGGCTTTAACGTCCAGACCGTCCTTTTGAGCTCCTCTTGCCATTGCAAAATACGTATTAAGGCTTACATCACCGCCGTTATGTTTATACCTTTGAGGAACCGCACCTACCAGTGCTATCATGTCAAGCACCTGATCATATAACGAAAAATCATTTGAAGGTATCACATCAAGACCCGACTGTTTTTGATACTCCCAATTTTCCGAACGGATATCCGAAGCAGCAGCTTTCAGTTCTTCCTGATTTAGCTCACCTTTCCAATATGCCTCTACGGCTTTTTTCAATTCTCTTTTAGCTCCGATTCTTGGAAAACCAAGATTTGCCGATATAGCCATTATTCTCTCCTAAAACTTAATTACCATCCTTCAACAATTCCCCATAGTCTACAAGGGGATACAACTTTATATAGGCTTTTTAGAAAATTACCAGAAATAAATAAGAAAACTACAAGATTTTAATTACAAAAAGCAGCAAGAAACCTCACAAAACGGCTATTTCCATGAAGTTAAAAACTTATCCACAACATATTCAAAACGCACCGGCAAAAACTCTTTCATTAATAACATCTCGGGTATAGTCTTATGTCCCCCGAAGATATCGGATTTGGAGATACGAAGCTCATGTAAAAAACTTCAACATGAAGTTTTTAGAGCAACTTGGACTTTTCCACTAAGACTATTAAGCATAAAATGTGCGTAAACCACTTAAAAAAAACAATATGTAGTATGGTCAAGGTTTTTTTTACACAAAATGTGCATTTTTATAGTAGACAATAGATGCGTTTTTGCTAGAATATCTTCAGTAGCAAAATACGACATGTAGTCATTATAAACCTAAATGTACACTATATGCTGTATCGTCTGTTATTAATTTTTTTAGGTAGCTAAGGTAAAAAAGGATGAGGGATATGGGCGTAGAAATTAATTCAATCTGCATAGATAATTCTAAAGACAACAACCTTACGGAGTTTGGAAAGGCCGTTCTTGCCGACCGTTATTTATTGCCGGGAGAGACTTACCAGACATTATTCGCACGTGTTTCGGCATATTACGGTGATGACAAAGAGCACGCTCAAAGATTATATGATTATATGAGCGACCTGTGGTTTATGCCTGCAACCCCTATACTTAGCAACGGCGGTACGAAAAGAGGTTTGCCTATTTCGTGCTTTTTAAATGAAACCGAAGACAGCCTGAACGGCATAGTAGACCTGTGGAATGAAAATGTATGGCTGGCGGCTCGTGGCGGCGGCATAGGAAGCTACTGGGGCAATCTGAGGGCAATCGGTGAAACGGTGCGGGGCAACGGCAAAACATCGGGTGTTGTGCCGTTTATAAGAGTGCAGGACTCCCTTACTCTGGCAATTTCGCAAGGCTCTTTAAGAAGGGGAAGCTCTGCCGTTTATCTGCCGGTATGGCACCCTGAAATAGAAGAATTTATTGATATAAGAAGACCTACGGGCGGCGACCCCAACAGAAAAGCATTGAACATTCACCATGCGGTTGTAATACCTGATGATTTCATGAAGGCCGTAGAGCGTGACGATATATGGGAGCTTCGCAGCCCTAAAGATCACTCGGTAATTTCTATTATGAAAGCCCGTGACCTTTGGATAAAGATACTTACCGCAAGATTAGAAACCGGTGAGCCTTACCTGCTATTTATAGATAATGTTAATAAAAACGTTCCGGAGTCGTATAAGAGGCTTGGTCTGAAAGTAAAAACATCTAACTTATGCAGCGAGATAACTTTAGCGACAGGTTATGACCACCACGAAAAGGAGCGCACTGCAGTTTGCTGCCTTTCTTCGCTGAATCTTGAAAGATATGACGAGTGGTGTGACAATACTTTATTTATCACAGACATTATGAGAATGCTCGATAACGTTCTACAGGACTTTATTGACACGGCTCCCCCGTCTATGTACAAAGCCTCTTACTCTGCCTCTCGTGAACGCAGCATAGGACTTGGCGTTATGGGCTTTCACTCTTTCCTTCAGGCAAAGAGCATACCTATGGAATCTGTAATGGCAAAAGTCTGGAATAGCAAGATGTTCAAACACATACGAGCAGAAGCTGATAAAGCATCTGAACTTCTAGCGGAAGAGCGCGGTGCTTGCCCTGATGCCGAAGAAGTCGGTCTGATGGAGCGTTTTACTCATAAACTTTCCATAGCCCCTACAGCTTCCATATCGATTATTTGCGGCAACTCCTCACCGGGTATTGAGCCTTATGCGGCAAATAGCTTTACGCAAAAAACGCTTACCGGCTCTTTTGTAGTGAGGAATAAAAACCTTAAAAAGCTTTTAGGAGAAAAGGGGCAGGATAATGATGAAACATGGTCTTCAATAGCTACGCATGAAGGCTCGGTACAGCAACTTGACTTCCTGACCGATGAGGAAAAAGATGTTTACAAAACATCTGTTGAGGTTGACCAGCGTTGGGTAATAGAACACGCGGCAGATAGAACGCCTTATATTTGTCAGGCACAGTCGGTTAACGTTTTCCTGCCGGGTGACGTGCATAAAAGCGAGTTGCACGATATCCACTATCAGGCGTGGAAGAAGGGATTAAAAAGCCTTTATTATTGTCGCTCCACATCAATTCAGCGTGCCGAGAAGGTTTCTCACAAAGTTCCTGATATTGCGGCAATGGTGGCAGCAGCCGTCGGAGTTGAAATTGAGAACGATGTCGAGCAAAAAAGTAATAAAATGGAATATGATGAGTGCTTGGCTTGTCAGTAAAACTTCAGAATCTGAAAGGTAATAACGATGTCCCTATTAAATGCAAAACCTATATATAAACCGTTTCAATATCCATGGGCATATGAGGCTTGGCATACGCAACAAAAAATTCACTGGTTGCCGGAAGAAATTCCGATGGGTGACGATGTAAAAGACTGGCGTTACAATATAACGGAAACCGAGCGTCACTTGCTGACCCAGATATTCCGTTTTTTCACTCAGGCTGATATTGAAGTGAATAACTGCTATATGAAGCACTACTCACAGGTTTTCCAGCCGACTGAAATTCAGATGATGCTTTCTGCATTTTCAAATATGGAAACAATACATATTGCCGCCTACTCTCACCTGTTGGACACAATCGGTATGCCTGAGGCAGAATATATGGCTTTCATGAAATATAAGGAAATGAAAGACAAATACGACTATATGCAGGAATTTAATGTAAGCAGCAAAAAAGACATTGCAAAAACTCTGGCGGTTTTCGGTGCGTTCACGGAAGGATTACAGCTTTTTGCATCATTTGCTATCCTGCTTAATTTCCCTCGTCATAACAAAATGAAAGGCATGGGGCAAGTTGTTACATGGTCTGTACGTGATGAAAGTTTGCACTGCAACTCTATAATACGCTTATTCAAAACATTTTTAGACGAAAATCCGGAGGTTTGGACAGAAGACTTAAAGCGAGAACTTTATGTTGCATGTTCCACTATTATCTCACATGAGGACGCTTTTATCGACCTTGCATTTGAAATGGGCGATATTGAAGGACTAACCGCTGATGATGTAAAAAAATATATCCGATATATTGGTGATAGGAGATTATTACAATTAGGCTTACAGTCTATGCATAAAATCGAAAAGAACCCTCTTCCTTGGATTGATGAAATATTAAACGGCGTTGAACATGCTAATTTCTTTGAAAACAGAGTGACCGAATACACAAAGGCAGCCACTCGGGGAACATGGGAAGATGCTTTTTCAGGAATTGATTCCCAAAATGCGAGTAATAAAGAACTAAAGACTGAAGACGCTTAATAAATTTATACAAATTTAAACCCCTCGCTCGCATGTGGGCAAGGGGTTTAAAAATAAAGAACATTTGAGAACTTTACGCCCTTTACAAAACACTTTGTGTTTTATCTCTCCTTCACCTTTATCTGCTACTTATCGCTTTATATTTTCTAAGCTTAGCACCTGTATATAGCTGCCTTGGACGACCGATTTTCTGAGACGGGTCTTCGACCATTTCTTTCCACTGAGCAACCCAGCCTGCGGTTCTGGCTATTGCGAACATAACCGTAAACATGGCAGATGGAATCCCCATGGCCTTATAGATAATGCCGGAATAGAAATCCACGTTAGGATATAGCTTTCTATCAATAAAATATTTATCGGTAAGAGCGATTTCCTCTAGTTTTTGGGCAATATCCAGCATAGGAGTATCTTTTCTGCCTAGCTCTTTTAGCACTTCATGACACGCTTTTCTTAACACCGATGCACGCGGATCATAATTTTTATACACCCTGTGACCGAAGCCCATAAGCCTGAAAGGATCGTCCTTATCTTTCGCACGCTTAATGAACTCGGGAATATTTTTCATATCGCCGATTTCTTCAAGCATATTTATCACCGCCTCGTTAGCCCCCCCGTGGGCAGGTCCCCAAAGTGACGCTATACCGGCTCCGACACAGGCAAAAGGGTTAGCTCCCGATGAACCTGCAAGCCTTACCGTTGAGGTAGAAGCATTTTGCTCATGATCGGCATGTAAAATAAATATCATATCCATAGCCTTAGCCAAAACAGGATTTATCTGATATTTCTCCGCCGGAACCGCAAATAGCATATTTAAGAAGTTTGCAGAAAAATCCAAATCATTTCTAGGGTATATAAACGGCTGTCCGATAGAGTATTTATAAGCCATTGCAGCCAATGTCGGTATCTTGGCTATCATACGGTGTGCCGCTATATCACGCTGTTCGGGATCAAATATATCTATTGAATCGTGGTAAAACGCAGAAAGAGATGAGAACGCCCCCGACATAATAGCCATAGGGTGGGCAGCTCTCGGATAGCCCCGATACATGAATTGCAACTGTTCATGTACCATTGTATGTTCTGTTATTTTTCTTGAAAATTCCTTAAATTGCTTTTTATCAGGTAGCTCACCGTATAATAGTAGGTAACACACTTCAAGATAGTTACTTTTTGATGCCAGTTCGGATATCTCGTAGCCTCTGTACCTTAATATTCCTTTTTCACCGTCAATATATGTAATTTTTGACTGGCACGAGGCGGTAGACATAAATCCCGGATCGTACGTAAATACATCAGCCTCTTTGTACAATGAAGCCACATCAATAACGCTAGGTCCTTCAGTACCCTTTAGAACCGGGAATTCTAACTCCTTTTTCGTACCTGAGATGATTAATTTTGCCGTCTTAGCTGTCTTAGTAGTCATGACCTTTCCTATTGTTGCATTGCGATACATTCACTTTGTACAACAAACGCCATCATGAGTCTATAGTCAACAACAAATAAAAAAAAATACGGTAACCGGATAATTTTTTATGAAGCATTCGCCAATTGCCAAAGGTAATTACAGGGTAATTTCATAGAGATCGCCCTATAATTTGCCTCGCAAATTCGGGCGATGACGTAAATGAATTTGGAATTTTTTATAGATAATAAGGCAAAAAAAAGACCCTTTATTAGATAGTGTAGTCACGAGATAAAATTTATGTTATATTGTTTTCCTATAAATCCAAGTAGGAGAAATTTTTATGATACTTGCCCATCGTCGACATGATATATCTGATAGAGTATGGAGTCTTCTGGAGCCCAACCTACCCGGCCGCAAAGGCACGTGGGGTGGAATTGCCAAGGATAATCGCCAGTTTATAAATTCTGTATTTTGGATACTTCGTACAGGATCGCCTTGGCGCGATCTTCCGCCAGATTACGGCAACCGGAGCAATGTACATCGCCGTTTTATACGCTGGCGTGACGCCGGAATCTGGGAGAAATTACTTGAGCAACTGGTTGAATCCCCTGATTTTGAATGGCTAATGGTTGATGCCAGCCACATAAAAGTGCATCCACATGCAGCAGGAGCAAGGGGCGGAAATCAGGAAATGAGCCGCACAAAAGGGGGCTCAACACAAAGCTACACTTGGCCGTGGATGCGCTTGGTATGCCGGTCAGAATTATTATTACGCAAGGTACCACAGCAGATTGCACGCAAGCTGGTCGCCTAATTGAGGGAATAAATGCGGAGTATTTATTTGCGGACAAGGCTTATGATACCAATGAAATTCTGGAAATAGCCGGAAAGCATGGCATCAAGCTAGTAATTCCGCCTAAATCAAACCGAAAAATCCAGAGGGAGTATGACGAAGAGCTCTATAAATTACGCCACCTTGTCGAAAACGCCTTCCTGCATCTTAAGCGTTGGTGCGGTATTGCAACAAGATATGCCAAAAACTCAGCGTCATTCCTTGCTGCCGTGCAAATTAGATGTATCGCTCTCTGGGTGCAAATCTCGTGACTACACTATCTAGTAAAGGATCTTTTTAAACAAAACATACAAAAACTTACTTTAAGCCGTAACTTCTTCTTTTCGTTTATCATTCACAAAATTTAACGATCCCGACATATTATCCTCAATTGCGTTACTATCGGTAACATCAAGAGTTTCAACATTACCTCTATGGAGGTTATCGGCACTTTTACACTGACCGTCAATATACGCACCGTCTTTAACCGATAGTGACTCGTACATAATTACACCGGTAACCTTGCCGCTTTCAGAAAGTACGATATCTTTTCCCTTAACCAGACCGTTTATTTCGCCATCGACCTGTATGGAATCGGCAGTAACATCGCCTTTTATGGCACCGGTTCTTCTAATGGTAGCACTACCGCAGGTAACGTTACCTTCGATTTCACCTTCAATTTCAATTGAGCCGCCACACATCAAGTTACCTACGATTTTAAGATCTGCGGCTATTATAGAGGGTACTTCCCCCTTATTTTCTTTTGTAGTTGTAGTCACCGGTACACTCCCATCTGATATTTTTTGTTTAGAAAACATATTTACCTGCCTTTAAAAAATTCTTCGGATTCAACGTCTTGTCATTATAACGAACTTCGTAGTGTAAGTGATCCCCGGTACTTCTTCCCGAAGAACCCTGAACACCGACAGCATCGCCTCGTCCGACAGTTTCTCCTTTTTTTACAAGTATTTTACTTAAATGTCCATAGCGAGTTGCAACACCGTTTCCATGGTCTATCTCAACCATCTCTCCGTAAGCACCATAACTACCGGCTTTTACTACAACACCGGGTGCAGAACTAAATATTTTAGACTTGTATCTTCCTACCATATCCATACCGGCATGAATAGCCGCACGTTTACGGAACGGATCCACCCTTTTACCATAGCCGCTAGATATCCAGTATTTTTCCATCGGCTGACCTATAGGCAGGGAATGAACCATTTCCTCTAATTTTAACAAATACTCAATTTCACCGTTAAATTCGGAAGGTCTGACGGACTCAAAAGAAGAGGCTTCTTCAAAAGGTATGAACGGCCCGCCCTGATGGCTATTATCATGTGTCTTTGCCTTATCTTTATCGTTATTATTGGTTGCTACCTCTTCAACTTGCAGCCCCGTCATTTCAATTATTGTTTCAAGGCTATCTATCCTCTCTAAAACTTTCGAACGAATATTAGATATAACACCCTGAACCTCATCGCCTTGCGATGAACCTGCATCAGCTACCTTTAAAGAACCGTTTTTTTCAAATATATTTTTCTGAGCTAACTGGTCATATTTTCTTATATTGTCAAAATATCTGTTTAACTCCACAAGATTATTATGTAAATCGGCTACCTTATACTGCAAATCTTCATTTACATTATTGGTGTTCCATATCTCGAGTTCTTTTTCAGACAGGATACTGTCATATGAGAAATATTTATCGGTAGAATAAGATACCCACAACATTACCGCTATAACTAAGAAGCAGAAACTAAGCTGCAAACGGAAACTTATAGGAATATTAACTATACCGTTTTGAGAAATAATAACTATCTTCTTTTCACACAGTTTTTTATGTACAAAATCAGACACTTCTTTTGCCACTTTCGTAGCAAACAGAGAAAAACTATTCCATATATGTTTTAGAGCGTTTTTTATCACTACTATCCCGATTAGTGTTTTATTTTAAAACAAACCTTCAAATATAACTTAACTAATAATAGTTAATCAATTCTTAATAAACAACCATAATTTTATCATAAGAATAAAATATAAGGCAAGTGCAAAAACGCAACTTAGCACAAAACAGTTACAAATAAAAGATTAATTTTCACTAAAGCCATAATTCGGAGCCTCACGTGTAATAGTAATGTCATGTGCATGACTCTCTTTTAAACCGGCATTAGTTATTCTGACAAACTCACAGCCGCCCTTCATATCAGGTATATTTTTGTTACCCGTATAACCCATGGCAGCCTTAAGACCGCCTACCATCTGATGCAGAACTCCGGAAACATGCCCCTTGAACGGCACAAGCCCTTCAACTCCTTCCGGCACTAATTTTAAAGAGTCCTTTATTTCCTGTTGGAAGTATCTGTCGGCAGAGCCACGTGCCATAGCACCGACCGACCCCATACCTCTGTAAGACTTATAAGAACGCCCCTGATACAAAACTACCTCTCCGGGAGCTTCCTCCGTACCGGCAAGTAATGACCCCATCATTACGCAATCTGCACCGGCAGCTATCGCCTTTGCTAAATCTCCCGAGAATTTTATACCTCCATCGGCAATAACTTTAATATTGTTCTTTTCACACACCTTGGCAACATTCATAATGGCGGTAAGCTGAGGAACGCCAACACCCGCAACTATCCTTGTCGTGCATATGGAACCGGGACCAATACCCACCTTAACCGTATCCACACCGGCATCAATCAAAGCCTGAGCAGCATCTGCCGTTGCCACATTGCCCCCTACCAGACCGAATCTGCCTTTTATTTTTCTTATCCTGCTAACGGCGTTCAATACACCTTGCGAATGCCCGTGTGCGGTATCGACTATAATCAAATCGGCTCCCGCCTCCACCAATGCCGTTACACGTTCTTCACAATCCGCACCCGTACCTACTGCAGCCGCAACCCTTAAACGTCCCATATCATCACGGCACGAATTAGGGTATTTTTCCGATTTTTCAATATCATTTACCGTTATAAGCCCGACGCATTTATAACCGTCATCTACTACCAGTAATTTTTCTATACGGTGTTTATGTAATAGTTTTTTTGCCTCTTCCCTACTCACCCCTTCTTTTACGGTAACCAGATTATCCTTGGTCATGAGTTCGGAAACTTTCTTGCTTTCATCGTTAACAAAACGCACATCACGGTTGCTTAACATGCCTACCAGCTTGCCGTTACTGTTTTCAACGACAGGAATACCGGAAATATTATTTTTTTGTGCAAGTTCAATTGCATCTTTGAGCGTTGCGTCGGGGCTGATAGTTACGGGGTTAATAACCATTCCCGATTCAAATTTCTTTACCTTACGGACTTCATCACTTTGTTCGGCTATAGACAAGTTTTTATGAATACACCCTATTCCGCCGCTTTGTGCCATAGCTATTGCAAGGCGTGATTCGGTAACCGTATCCATCGCCGATGACATCAAGGGAATGCCGAGCCTGATATCTTTTGTTATATAAGTATTTACATCAACCTGTGAGGGCAACACTTCAGAAAAAGCGGGAGTAAGTAAAACATCATCAAATGTGAGGGCTTCGGGGAATTTTATAGACATATGCAAACCATATAAGTATGTGTTGTGATTTGCAAACGCAGCATACATAATTTTATTTATTTAGCAAGGTTTTTGTTTTTTATAAAACATGAGGATTCGATAACGATAGAATTTTTTACGGACTAATTTATCCTGTCATTCGCCGATTTAATCGGCGAATCCAATGCTTGATATTCATAGATTCGCCGGTCAAGCCGTCGAATGACAGTAGTAAGTGTATCGTTGGCTTGTTAAATATACCACACCCTTTATTCACATAATTTATTGACTTTAATTCAAAATACTTTTAATTTACCTTATTAATTATTAGTATGGATTTATAATGCTTGAACTTAATTTAACGCTTGAAAATGACGACATGGCTATAAATACTATATTAAAAAGTATTAAGTCTGATATACAACAAGCAATAGAAGAACCCTATTTTGTAGACTTACCCGAGACAGAATTGAGTTTATTTCGCTCTTTCCTTGATTACTGCAACAACATGCCTGAAAGAATTGACCGAAGAATTAAACTTACTAAGAAGGCTGCTAAAAATTTCTTACTACATGTAAAATCATTAGCGTCCTCTATACTTGTTTCAATAAAAACTTCATTAAGAAAGATGGCGGATATACTTCATGAAATAATTGATACAATGAAAACATACGTAATTTCAATTGCCTGCAAAATATGGAGTATATTTTGCTTAATATTTAAATCACTAAAAGAACTTAATTTTGAAATTTATTTTGATAGTTTATTTCACGGTGCGTTTGGCGGTAAGGTTGGAATGGTTTTCGACAATCCTTTAAACAAACGATACAATCAACCATAAGTATGCAACATAACCCCATTATCTTTAAGCCACTTTCTCGCTTGCGGGTGAGAAGGAAAGATGCTTTCTACCAACTCCCAGAAATTTTTGCTATGGTTCATTTCAATAAGGTGGGCAATTTCATGTGCTACCACATATTCTAAAACATCTCTTGGAGCCATGATAAGCCTCCATGAAAAAGAAAGGTTTTTCTTACGTGAACAGCTGCCCCATCTGCTACTTGTATCCCGAACGGTTATCCTACTGTAATCCACGCCCAGCTTGTTCGATTCTATTTCAGCCCTTGCCGATATCTCTTTTTTTGCTAAATCCTGTAGGAAGCTTCTTACCCTGCCTGCGATTACCCCTTTTTCACCGCAAACTATAAGCCTGTCGCCCTCCAATCTGGTTTTGCCTCGAATAGTCCCGCTATATTCAATTGTATAAACTTCCCCCCGAATAGGAACTTTAGCCCCGTCTTCAAATCGGGTTCTGGTCTTAATGCCTATCTCTTTGCTTTTTGTGATTATCCAGTCCTGCTTGCCATAAAGGAAATTCATCGCCTGTTTTTCGCTTACATGTTTAGGCACAATAAGCTCTACCCCATTATGACCCGTTATCTTTATGCTGATTTTTTTAGCTCTGGGACTAAATCTGGTAGAAACTTCCACCGAGTCACAATCACACCCCAAGCATAATGTTCTTTCATTTTTTATCATAAAATATTACTTTATAAAAAATACAAACCTTCCGAATTGTAACGAAAAATAATTAAAATACTATTAACCATGCATATTATATATATTACAGCTCCATCAAAAGAAGAAGCCTTAAAAATATCTCATAGCTTGATTACAGAAAAATTAGTTGCCTGCTGCAATATAATTGACGGTGTAACCTCGGTATATGAGTGGGAAGGAGAAATAAAACAAGACCCTGAATGCATTATAATTGCCAAGACTTCTTCAGGGCTAGTTGATAATATTATAGAATATGTAAAATATATTCACCCTTATGAATGCCCATGCGTGATATCCGTTAAAACAGATAAATCCGATAACGAATTTAGTAAATGGGTTGAGTCTTGCTGCCACAACTAAGCGTAAAAAGATGATTATTTTATTCTTTCCTTGAACCGCTTCATTTTATGCTCTAGTCTGTAACGCATGAGAAAATGTAACATAATAGTCTCACTTCTATTGACCCTCGCAAGCAATATTTCAATTGCTCAAGCTATGCCGGAACCTGTTACGGATAACGACAGGATTTTAGAAAGACCTCTGATGGAACGATACGTACTAGATGAATTGAAGGCATTGCGTAATGAAAAAAACATATTACAAGTTGAACTAACTGAAAAAGTTGCCGAAGCAAAACTTGAAGCATCTGACAGAGCTATACGTTATATGGCAGACACTACCAACAATATTTTTTATATAATAACCGCAGCCGCCTCTTTGATAGTGCTGCTTGGATGGCGTTCGATACAAGATGTTAAAGGACATATAGAGTCTATTACCTCGGCAAAAATAGCGAAACTGATAGAAAGTTATGAAAAAAGGCTGGAAGAAGTTGAAAATAACGTAAAGATACGTTCCGACCAGTTAATTGCGACTCAGGAGGAGATTTCAAACACAAACAAGCTGCATTCTTTATGGATGCGTGCGGCTATCGAGAAAAACACTGAGGAAAAGATAAATCTATATGACGAAATTCTGGAAATGCAGCCTGATGACACCGAGGCACTTACATATAAGGCTGATACGTTGTTAGATATAGGTGAATCAAAATGGGCATATCACTAACCGAACAGGATAATAACTACTCCATGGCATATTGGCAAAGAGCTTGTTCACAGGCTGATTTAGGAAATTTTTCCGATGCTATAGACGATTTAGAAAATTATATAAACCTATCCTCAATTAATATTACTGAAAAAGTGCTGGAAGAAGAGCCGTTCTTTAAAGAACTAAGAAAGGATGAACGCTACCGCCAAATGGTAACTAAATATATATAACCGGCAATATCGCTAATAAATTTTCAAATATTATTAATATAATCCATAAAAATTGTTGAAACTTGTATAAAATTGCCTTATTAAGATGCTTCGCATTAAAAATGTTGGGGTATGGCCAAGCGGTAAGGCATCGGTTTTTGGTATCGACATCCCAGGTTCGAATCCTGGTACCCCAGCCATCTAGAGCACTTAGCCTTATCTAGGAACAGTTCATACGGCTTTTTCAAGGCATGCTCTACCTTTCCGCCCGTCAAAGATAAGTTCTGGAACACTAGGTTAATTAACTTGCGTTTTTGCTCAAGGTTAGAACTTCTAAATAACAGCCCTGCGTTCTGAGTGAGGTCTAGCAACAGTTTAAGGCTAGTTGTGAACTCTTCGTCTGCACCATCAAAGTTTGCAAGTTGCTTGTTTATTTGCTGCTGCCTTTGCTTTAGCTCATACGACTTTTTGTCATGTTCATCACGTGTAATACCCGTATAATCGGCAATATCATCGCCACGGCCACCGTCTAACACATCTGCTCCGGCACCTCCTGCCAATACATCATCACCACGACCACCATGCAGGGCATTATTTGCACTATTGCCTGTAATTTTATCGTCACCATCACCTGTGTAGACATTCTCGATAACAGTGCCATTTGCAACGTTTAGTTCACGGCCAGCTATCAGGCTGGTTTCACCTTCGCGTAAATCTATTTTTGTATCTGTCGTAACGGCTGCGGCGTTTATAGTGTCCGTACCTTCGCTATCTTCCAGCACACCCCTTGTTTCATAAGCCTCGGAGATGAACCTGCCATATTCATTTGTGTAGATATAGACATCGTCATTGGTGATCTCATCGCCATATAAATGCAGTTTCCAGCTGTTTAATACCGCCTTGTCGCCACTATCTTTATCAACAATATGCAGCGTCCACATGCCGACCCCAAGCTCACCTATAAAGTGACCGGAGGAAAGTGTCCACTTAACCACGCCATTGCCCTGCAGTGATGCATTATCCATCAATATGCTCTGCGTTCCGTCAGGTGAGATCAACGTTACCTGCAAATCACGCAAGTCCGTATCAAGCATATCAAGCTCTACCTCGATCTGATCAATACGCACACCGGAAGTAATTTCAATCTGGCTATAAATCCCTTCTTCATTATTAGGGACTGTCTGGCTTATGGTATTTTCGCCATCAACAACAATTTCATTTGCGCTTGTGGCAGCATCCTTGCCCCATGTTTCCGCTAAACGAACAGCAGCTAACGCATCTACCATGCCAAAGCCGTAATCATGGCTGTAATGCAGGCCGCCACCGTTCCAGTTATCAGCAGCATTCGCTCTCCATCCTGCATGACCTGCATCTGAATTTACTGCCGAATATGCCAATATCTCCTTAACATCACGCCAGCCAAGATCAGGGTTGGCCTCCAGTATCAAAGCAACCACACCGGCTACGATCGGCGTAGAGAAACTCGTTCCCTGTCCGTTAAAATAATCCGAACCGAGCGCAGTATTGCCATCGGGGTCATTTGAGTATCCACCACCATTTTCAATATCGGTTGAGGTAATATCCGAACCGGGTGCCACCACATGCACATTAGCACCGGGCGTTGAAAACGGCAGGAATTTACCCAAACTATCCGCCGCGCCAACAGTTATTGCATAACGTGAATTCATCAGCTCAAAATAGTTGGTGTTCTCACCCGCACCTCTTGCATTACCGGCAGATGCGACAACCACAGTACCCTTGCCATCACGGCCATTTTGTACGGCATCTTCCAGTTCCTCGGTCACATGTCCGAACTCCTGCCCTGAATAAACAGTCGGACCCGATCCGGGATTATACATCCAGCTATTTGTTGCAACGTCCATATCGTATAGGTTATTGCTGTCATCTCTCATACGGAAAGCTTTATCACCATAAGCAATATAAGCAGTTAGATCCGAACCATGAGCAACTCCGACAATTCCATCATTAGCACCTGCATCATCTCGTCTGGCAGCAATTAATCCTGCTAAGAATGTGCCATGTATCCCTTCATCGCCAAGGAAGCTCTCGGAAGTTTGATCAACATAATCCATTTTTACAACGTCATTTACGACATCAACATCTAAGTCAGTATGCTCAGTAATTCCGTCATCAACAATTCCTATTTTTACACCTTCTCCGGTATAATCATCCCAAACTGATATAGCATTTATGGCTTTTAAATACCACTGATCTTCAAATAATTCATCGGTAGGTAAATCCGGTAAGATGTTAATTTCAGCTGTTCCAGTTGCAACGCCTCCATGACCATCTTCAACCGTATAGTCAAAACTTGCTTTTCCTGTATAACCGTCTTCCGGTGTAAATACTACGTTGCCATCTTTATCAATAGATGCACTTCCATGCTCAATATTACCTATAGATATTACCGATAAATAATCGCCGTCAATGTCGGTTGCGGTATTTAAAAGCTCTCTAGATGTAATTGAAAGCTCCGCATTACCACGAACAGTCATTTCCCCACCAACCACGATAGGGTTGTTGTTTGTGCCATCAGTGTGAATTACTTGATCATCAAAGCGGATACGTTCTATACCTGTTAAAGTGTCAGTACCATTATCATGACCATCATTTGTAATATTATCTGTAACTGTCCAAATATTACCGTTCTGAGAAATTGTATAATCATCGTTTAACCCTTGATAGTATACTAAATCAAGACCGTCATTACCATCAATTGTGTCATCGCCCTCACTTCCATGTATGAAATCATTTCCAGCACCTGATATAATATTATCATTTCCACCTGCTGCATTTATTACTATTGATTCATTAGAATTAACCGTTACCGTATCGTTGCTATCGCCCGATATGAATGCATCAACTTGAGATACATTTACAGTACTATCCTCATTACCATCCTTTACGGCCAAACTGCTACTATCCCCTTGAGATGTATAGTAAGATACCTCTCCATCAACATTATCTTTTGTATAAAGCTCAGAGTCAGCTAGAAAATCAATAGCCTGTGCGATTAATTCTGTATCATTACCGTCATCAAGAACAACTGTTGTCTTAGCTCGTATAATATTACCATTTAAATCAACTAATCCAGTTGTATCAGCCGTAGAAATATTAATTTGTTTAATATTATGATACGAAATACTGTTTAACTCTCCAGAATCTGTAATACCGTTTGAATTGCTGTCCACCCAAATTTGCAACTGATTAAACTGGTCGTCAAGATTATTTAATATTCCATCATTGTTTGTATCTAAAAATTTTAGTGCATCCATCGTTGATTTTATGTTATCTGCAAATCCCTCTGAAACAACCTCACTAAAATCTGTTATTAAGTTATCAGAATTTTTATCTAATACTAATAGCCCCTCAGTTGTACCAAACCATGCAATATTATTAAGATTACCATCATTATTTCCGTCAAAATACACTCGTGAATTTTGCAATCCTATTAATTCTATTTTTCCATCATTATTTAAATCTATTACAAATGGATCATTCCATTTAAATCTTTGACCATAATCATATTTAAAATAATCTTCTGCGTAAGAATTTGCTTTCGCTACCGTATCTGTTGCATTATTGAATGGTGCTTTTATATAATTTGAATACACGCCTTTACTTGCATCACCACTTAATCCACCAGCAACCTCAGATACAATGTATACTAAGGCAACAGTCGGCCATGTAATAACATCATCCGGTGTTGGAGCTAATATAAATCCACCAACAAGAGCACCAGCACCATAAGCCCCTATTTGCCCAATAATTTCTGTATCAATACTACTACCTTTGTTAATGATATTATCAGTTCCATCATAAGCAATATTTGAATATTCCCATGTCTTGCTAATATTTTTAAATTTATTTGGGATAATGATATCCCCAGCAGATTTAATAAGAAATTTCTCTCCAACTCCAAGTCCTGGTGCTTGGTTTTGAATTTGAATTTGTCTTTGCTCGTCTAAATTGGTAAAGATTCTTTGAAATTCTAAGTCCAAATATAACTGTGTGTCGGACTTCACACCAACCCCAATGTCGCCAAATACAAAAACACCCTCTAAATCAACGCTTTGCGGCTTGTAATCAAAGTCCAGAAATAGGTCTATAGGGCTACTTTCTAGATTTTCAGGACTGAAAGCAAAATTAAGTGAAGAATAATAGTTACTTTCATTAGCTTTTCTCCATTCAGCTTCATAACTATTATAAAAACTAACTGGAGCGTCACCATTTTGAAAAATAGTTTGGATTATTATATTTTTTTTACTCATTGCAACGCCTTTTAAATAACTTTATTCATAATTTATTTTAAAAATACTCTTAATGGACACCTTGATAGTCCTTTATAACATATCATCTTGACCTTCTATCTAACGATGAAAATTCTACCTAACAGCCAATCTTTTATTAAATTCATCATTATTACTTAACCACTTTTCAGCAAGTTTTTTACCTAACAATCTTTGTTCATTTGTTACCTCTTTATCTATAAAAATAAAATCATCATCATACTTATTCTTGCTTACAGAAGTTTTTGCCCTAGACATCATTGTAGAAATATAAATCCATTTGTAACTCTCTGCATAATCTATAGATACTCCTTCACCTTTATAATACATTATACCAATACTACGCTGTGCTTCTTCATTACCCTGTTCAGCAGATTTTAAGAAATAATCTATAGCCTTGTTATAATCTTGCGTTACTCCCTCACCATTAAAATACATTTTACCAAGATAATATTGTCCCATATGTTCCCCATTATCTGCAGCTTCTAAATTCCATTTCAAGGCCTCACCTAAGTTTTTTTCTACTCCCTCACCTTTATAATACATTCTACCAATTGAGCTTTTCGCTTTATAATTTCCTAATTTTTCAGACTCTAAGTACCAATTCATTGCTTTTTTGTAATTTACATCAACACCCATTCCAAAATTGTACATTAATCCAAGAAAATACATAGCCTCCATATCTCCTGCTTTCGCAGCTTCCATGTACCATTTATAAGATTTTGTAAAATCTTGCTTTGTATCTTCACCAATAAAATACTTAGAAGCCAATATTAATTGAGACTGAGTATGACCACGCTCAGCGGCGTTTTTACAAAAACTTAAGGACTCAGCCTTTGTATTATTTCTATCCGCTCCAACACATGCATGGATTTCTTTATCGCCAGAGTTTTTGTTGGTATCTGTTTCAATAAAAGCTTTTGACGCTGCTTGTGAAAAATTCTTGTTTTGTAAGAAATAAGAAAAACAAAAGACCAGTGATAAAAAGAACAGCTTTAATAAAAAACTGTAATAACATTTATTATCTTTTTTAGACATATCTTTTTCCTTTCAGGATATTATTTGTTAATCGCCAGTGAATATTTATTAGCTTTAAAGATTGATCCGTTAATAAAATTATTGACATAAATACTAGGCATATTTTAACAGGTATCATCAATTCCAGCCTTCCTAAATTTACATATCCCATATTCTCAAATCCTAAAATTGTGATATGCCAAGATAGGATTGAAAAAAATAAAAAGAACGTAAAAAAAGTATATGATTTGAGAAATAACTTAAATGTGAGTTTGTATCCTCTATGCAAACTTCGATAAATATATATCTTCAACCGATCTCTAAAATACCACAACAAAAATACCACTAATATTGCATAGAAAAACCATATCATCCCATAAAGATGGATAAATACCATAGATTTAGGAAGTCCATTTACTTGAGCAAATTGATATGCATAAGTTCCTATGGCAGGTATTAATTCATAAAAAAAGTTTGTAAATGGCTCCATTATAGACATCCACACTATTATAGAATATCTTAATGACTCAGATTCAACGCAATAATAAAGAACATTCCAGTATAACCAACTTGGGAAGATTAACGCCCCTAACCAAAAAATAATTAAATTTAAGTAAGGATTTATTTTGCTATTTTTTTTAGACATGTATTTTTCTCTTAATTAATTCCTTTAACTATCGTATTTAAAATCTTTTATGAACAACATTATTAACAAAAATCAGGACAACTAAGCTTAATAAGAAGCCTGTCATGAACACTAATTGTGGAACATGCACCAATAAGATAATTCCACTTTCCATCCCTTTCAAATCTTGTATATCTCTAAAAAATGATTGATTTAAAAAAAGACTTATTAATCCCATGAAAAATAAAAAAAAGAATATTTGTTTTGCATGCAAACTCTTGTTGCCAAAATAATTTTCTCTTGTTTCCCAGTGCTTTATATTGGCTGTTAATATTATTAATTTGTAAGAATAATATGGAATTAGCATTAACACAAAGAACCATGAAACAGAAAATAAATGACTCATTTTTCTTGATAATTCCAAATAGCCGTCTTGTTTTCCAAATTCATTTATCTTATTAACCAGAGGAACAATAGAAGCTACTTTTATTGATAGTACATTTGTAAACTCAATCCACCTTACAACAAAATTGTTTCCAGAAAATTGAATAAACGCACTGTAAAAAAAGAGCAAAACTAACACGCTGCCTGACATTAAAAATATAAATTTAATGTAGTCTTGAAAAAGAAATGAAGACTCATACTTTTTGTATACCTCGTCTTTTTCTGAATATAGCTGTCTCTTTTTTAAGATTTTGTTGTCATAACAGTCTAAGAATACACCAAATAATGTACATAAAATTCCAATTGATAATCCAAAAAGAGTAATGCCTATTAAGCTATACAGAATTGAATACTTTATATAAGAAATACTTTTCTTTCCTTTATTATTTCTTAAGTTTTTGTTGAATATAATGAACGGTCTAATATCAAACTTAATTTCATCATTCTCCATGACACTTGCCTCTTCATTCATAATGCTACCTTTTTAAATTAGAACTTTAATTAAATTTAAGTAATTTTATAAGAATATTAAAAACTCATACTCAAAACATAATACTGTTCCCTGCAGAAGTTACTTGTATGAATGTTTCTTTAGATTTATCTTCTGCAGAAGCTATTGCAAGGGGAGCCAAAACATACCCAGCGGTACCTAAATTATCACCAAAGAATTTTGCTCCAGGAATTTTAGCAGTAAAAGTATCAACAGCTGCATCAAATTTCTCATAATAATATGCTGTCTGATTAAAACCGTTCGATTGAAGAAGATTAACTGAGGTAGACCTAACCTTATCATTTGTTATTGTTTCAATAAACGCATCTGCTATAGTTATATTAGTTTGTAAATCTCGAATATCTTGATTAAAAATACTTTTTGAGCTTTCATCACCTTCGGCAAGCCAATTATAAACAACATTATTATCCAAGCTAAAATATGAAGGTTCGTCAACATAACCTATATTATTACTTCCTACAGGAATATTAACTTCTAAATCTGAAATATTAATAATATTAGAGCTGTCGTATCCAGTTAAATTATGAATATCAAAATAAGGCGTAAAGTCGCCAGAAGTAGAGTTAAATCCCGAAGAATTACCTGCAACAATATTTAACGTTGGGTTTGTAACGATTGTTGGAATAATTATATATTTTTTAGACATTATTTATCCTTTAGTCATACTTTTTTAATTAATGGTTTTATTTTACGGTAATGAATTCTTACTAAAGCTATCATCATAGGTACACTCAAGAATAAAAATAAAAATACACCTAGTGGATTTATAGCAATAAACCTCTCCAATCTCCTGTATGAATCATTGCTTATATCAATTGAGTCATTATAGCCTGCAAAAAGAGACCAAATTGACAAAAAGGATATCATGCCAAATAGAAAAAAATTTAAATACATAATTACCAAGCGTCTAAATTTTTCGTCATTTTTAGTTCTATAGTATCTTTGGGTAATATACTTTGCAAACCTACAAGAATCCTTAAACAAAAGTGGTGATGTTATTATACAAATAAACCACAAAACTCCATATAAATGCCTAACTCTATCAACTCTCCAAGAATCCCCACGGTCTAATATTTGGCGTGTAATATTATCTATTACAGGTATATATTCCGCCATTTTGTCGGTTAGTGGCTTTGAAGAATTTATCCACGCGTGTATTAAGTTATAGTCTGATGTTTCTGATGTAAAAATAACAATTATAAAAACATATAAAAAAGAAAAGGGAAATATAATTCCAAACCATATTAAACTGGTTGTAAATGGTTGATTAGTAGGGTTTTTGAGTGGTCTCAACAACCTATCAATAATAATACCAAAAAAACCTGTTAAAACAGCAAAAAAACTGCCTAATAAAAACCAGCCACCTAGCCAAAAAATTAAAAAATATTTATGATCTTTAAAATATCTAAACATTAACCACCCCATTTTTTTAATAAGTATCTAATAAAACAATTATTCCAGTTAATACTTTTTGTCCAACAGGAAAAATAGTATCGGGGATTATATCAAAATCATTTAAACTTAAATTAAAACCAGAATTAGATGTTGATGAACTACCGTAAATAGGATCATCTAAAAGAATTGTTGGTATTATTACATTTTTCTTGGACATATTATTTATTCCTTTCCAAAGACTTGCCTGAAATAGATTTTATTACGAATTGATAATTTATTATTATAAAAGCTGTTATTACAGCAATTGTGCCATGCAGTAGAAAATAGAAGCCTACAGTAGATAGAGGTATTAATAGCTCAAATTTTCTAGTGCCGTATTCTATAGTTGAACCAAAGAAAATTGGTTGTAAGCAAAGATAAATTAAAATAAACGATAAACATATTCCAAATAATAATTTGAAACATTGTTTAAACCAAACGCAGATATAACAATCTGAATTATCTTTTTTAATATCCGAATAAAATTTTTCGGTAACACGTCTAACTCTGTTCCTAAAATCAAACGGAAGTATAATGGCAAAAATAGTGTTAGCAATTAATAATACTGTACATAAATTTGTTAATCGTCCTATCCTCCATTCTTGCCCAATTTCGGTAAGGTTTTTAACGTAATGATTAATTGCAGGAATATAATCGGATGTTATTTTTATAAGAGGTTGAGTAAAATTAATCCAACTATCAATTAAAGTGCTATGACCATTTGCTCCTGTACCAATGCAAATTACAATAGTATAGAAGATAGAAAAACCTAAAGAAATTATAGACCATACAACTAATGCTTGTTTAGAAAGAATAACATTGTTTTTATTTATTTCACCTTTCTTAAGCTCTTTCCTATAAATAATAAAAATATCAACAATTATACCTATTATGGCTAGTGATATTCCAGTTTCATAACCAAAAAATAAGCCACCTAATATTAAGGATAACGATGCAAATTTGTATTTGTTAAGTTCTTTTCTAAATTTACTCATAATGCAATACCCGATTTAGTAATTAGAATTACTATAAATAGCAAAAACCATAATGATACTTTTGGTAAATTTCTATAATTAACAATTATTATTTATCTTCCTTATCTCCACCTTCTTTTAAAAGATCATTCAGCAATATTCCCTCCAGACCTTTACCATCCTTAGTAGGTCTAAGTACATTTGCTTTCTTTCCTTTAAATTCAGTCTCATTCAGCTTCTGAAGAAGCTGTTTTGAACCTCCGAAAGGTGCTATTACATCAATAATCCAAAGTCTGTCACCCTGAGTCCACTCTGTAGGTTTTAATTTTATCATTCCTTTTTTTACACGTTCTTCTGTTTCTTCATCTAAATAAGCCCAGCTGATATATGCAATAGGAGTATTTCCCTGACGTATCACTCTAAACTGCTTGCTTTGTAATGCAGGCATTACTAGCCATTCATAATCAGAAATGAACATATGCCTATGTGCCGGAGAATGAAGCATTAGCCAACTTATGCTGCCAAATATGCTTTCCATCGTAGCAGGAATTTGCGTCTTGATATTATCATTTATTACTTCTGTTTCATCTTGTTTATTATCAATTTTCTTATTTTTACTCATAACACATTCCAAACAAATTAACTTTTATTAATAATTGAACTAATACACAGCAAAACTCAAAAAACAAGAAAAAGTGCATTTCGCGTTAAGCATTCTACTTATTGGCGATTTTTGCGACTCGCATCCGTGACATGCGGTTTAAAATCCTCAAAAAACCAGTCGAGTTTTCTGTTACATAAGATTGCTATATTATATAAAACAATCGCAGGTATCCTATTTTTGCCCTTCTCGAATTTATATAGCTGGCTTGATGATATTGATAACTTTCTAGCTAAATCAACTTGTGTGTATAAGGTATCTCGTCTTGCTCTGCAAACACGCTTTCCAAGAATTTCATCTTCTGTTAATAAATACCCCACAACCTACTCATCTAATATAATATATAAATCCAGCATTGAATCCCACAGTTCTGGAAAACTTGATTTTATTTTCATCGGCTCATCCATTGACTTGTTCAAATATTTAAATACCTTCCTTATTTTTTCTTCTTCATCATGACATTTCACATTTAAATTTAATGACATTTCATCCCTTATTTTATTTTCCTGAATAAATTTATTGCTTCCTTTATCAAAAACACCTGATATAGCTTTGGTGTTTCAACACCTGGTACTTTTCCAGAATTTTCTTCCCAATATTCCTTATAAAATTTCTTTATGAATTTTGCAGATGTTAAATCCATTGATTCATAAACTATTTTAAATTCTTTAAATTCATTCTCATTTTTTAGTACATTGGGATATTTCTCTGAGAACGATTTGTAATCAGGCAATTCATAGTGCTTAATTTCCCTTGTATTTTTTTTCATATATGTTTTGCTGATTTTATTGAATTTGAAATACTGCAAAGAAACTCAATATTATCATCTTCAAAATATAAAGGAGTTGTCATATCATCTATCTGGGATACCAACTCATTCATTCTTTTACCAAATGATTCTTTATCAATAATCCTGTTTTTTGACTGCATAATCAGCTTCCCATAGTCTCTTTCAAAAGAGGTTATAATTGCTTCCTGCTCCTTTCTGGACAATAAACTCATATTAACACCCATCCGTTTACGTTATTATTTAGCTGGTATTATCATCCTAAAATTGTGCTGTCAATAAA
>JAQCEY010000011.1 GCA_027620075.1 Pseudomonadota bacterium
TTCCCGCCGACATCAAACAATTATTTAACAATTTTAGCCACAACACCTGCACCAACGGTTCTACCACCTTCACGGATTGCGAAGCGTAAGCCCTCATCCATTGCGATAGGAGCTATAAGCTCTACCGTTAGCTTAGCATTATCTCCCGGCATAATCATCTCTGTACCTTCCGGCAATATCACTGTTCCGGTTACGTCCGTCGTACGGAAGTAAAATTGCGGACGGTAATTTGCGAAGAACGGAGTATGACGACCACCTTCATCTTTACTCAAAACATATATCTCAGCTTCAAACTTAGTGTGCGGAGTGATAGAACCCGGCTTAGCCAAAACCTGACCACGCTCAACTTCCTCACGCTTAGTTCCGCGAAGAAGAACTCCTACGTTATCTCCTGCCTCACCTCTGTCTAGAAGCTTACGGAACATCTCAACTCCGGTACAAGTGGTTTTCAAAGTATCTTTTATCCCTACTATCTCCATCTCGTCGCCTACGTTGACAACTCCACGCTCAATACGACCCGTTACTACAGTACCACGACCGGAAATACTAAATACATCCTCAATCGGCATAATGAAATTTCCGTCTATCGGACGCTCAGGCTGAGGAATGTACTCATCAACCGCTTTCATCAATGCACGAACCGCATTCTCACCTATCTCAGGCTTAGTATCCTCTAACGCTGCAAGGGCAGAACCTTTTACTACAGGGATATCATCACCGGGGAACTCATATGAAGATAACAACTCACGAACTTCCATCTCAACAAGCTCCAACAATTCTTCATCGTCAACCTGATCAACCTTATTCAAAAATACCACTATCGCAGGTACACCGACCTGACGAGCAAGAAGGATATGCTCACGTGTCTGAGGCATAGGACCGTCAGCCGCCGAACAAACCAATATCGCTCCGTCCATCTGGGCAGCACCCGTTATCATATTCTTTACATAGTCCGCGTGTCCCGGACAGTCAACGTGGGCATAATGACGGGCTTCCGTCTCATACTCAACGTGAGCAGTCGCTATAGTGATTCCACGCTCTCTTTCCTCAGGGGCGTTATCAATTGAATCATAAGCCCTGTACTCACCGAAAAACTTCGTGATTGCCGCTGTCAAACTGGTCTTACCATGGTCAACGTGACCTATCGTTCCGATATTACAATGCGGCTTTGTACGTGCAAATTTCTCCTTAGACATCCTTCTTTCCTCTTTTATTTAGATGTTAAAATTAATCCTAAAAATTTTATGCAACTTTGGCTTTTATTTCTTCAGCTACCTGTTGAGGCACCTGAGCATAACTTTCAAAGTGCATTGTAAACTGCGCTCTGCCTTGTGACATAGAACGCAAAGTATTCACATAACCGAACATAGAAGATAACGGTACAAGTGCATTTATCACCTGTGCATTTCCTCTTGGTTCCATTCCGCCTACCTGACCGCGTCTACTATTTAAATCACCTATAATATCACCCGTATAATCATCCGGCGTGACAACTTCCACCCTCATCATCGGCTCTAACAGTACCGGACCGGCTTGTGCACACGCTTCTTTATACGCAGCTTTAGCCGCAATTTCGAATGCCAAACTACTGGAGTCGACATCGTGGTAAGAACCGTCTATTAACGTAGCCTTAAAGTCAGTCATCGGAAAGCCTGCTAATATACCGCCTTCTTTTATCATTTCAATACCTTTTTGTACAGCAGGTATGTACTCTTTAGGAATGTTACCGCCAACCACAGTATCTAGGAACTGGAATCCTGAACCCGGCTCTAAAGGCTCGAAATTAATCTTAACTTTCGCATATTGCCCTGCACCGCCCGACTGCTTTTTGTGCTGGTAAACTATCTCATAAGGTTTTGTAATAGTTTCTCTATACGCTACCTGAGGAGCACCTATATTTGCGTCCACTCCGAACTCACGCTTCATACGGTCAATGATAATCTCAAGGTGAAGCTCACCCATACCTTTTAACACCGTCTGACCGCTTTCTTCATCAGTTTCAACCTGTAAAGACGGGTCTTCGGCAACAAGACGGGAAATAGCAAGTCCCATTTTTTCCTGATCGGCTTTAGTTTTAGGCTCAACTGCCACTTCGATAACCGGAATCGGGAACTCCATTCTTTCCAGAATAACGGCAGATTTAGGGTCACACAAGGTATCACCTGTTGTAGTAGCTTTAAGACCTGCAATCGCCACAATATCTCCGGCACGTGCCTCTTTAATGTCCTCACGTGAATTTGAGTGCATCAACAACATACGCCCTATACGCTCTTTTTTATCTTTTGTAGAGTTAATAACCGTCTCACCGCCTGAAAGAACCCCAGAATATATACGGCAGAAGGTAAGCGAGCCTACAAAAGGGTCATTCATAATCTTAAATGCAAGTGCAGAGAAAGACTCCTCATCAGAGCTTTTACGGACGATTGCTTTTTCTTCGTCTTTAGCATCAACACCTTTTATTGCCGGAACATCAATCGGTGCAGGCAAGAAATCAACAACGGCATCAAGTAAAGGCTGAACACCTTTATTTTTAAACGCAGAACCGCATACTACCGGAACAAATACTCCGTCAAGAGTACCTTTACGTATAGCAGCCTTAAGCTCTTTTTCCGAAACTTCCTCACCGCCTAAATATTTTTCCATCAAGGCATCATCAGCTTCAGATGCCGTTTCAAGTAATTTGTCCCTGTATTCTTCAGCCTGAGCTTGCAGGTCGCTCGGAATATCTACATATTTATAATTTGCACCAAGGCTTTCATCTTCCCATATAGCCGCTTTCATTTTCACAAGGTCAATTATACCTTTTAATTTATCTTCAGTACCCACAGGGATTTGCAGAACAAGAGGATTTGCACCCAACCTGTCTTTTATCATACCCACACACATGAAGAAGTCTGCTCCTGTTCTGTCAAGCTTATTAACGAAACACATACGAGGAACGCCGTACTTATCAGCCTGACGCCATACGGTCTCAGACTGAGGCTCAACACCTGCCACACCGTCAAATACCGCAACAGCACCGTCTAAAACCCTCAAAGAACGCTCAACTTCAATAGTGAAGTCAACGTGTCCGGGAGTATCAATAATATTTATACGGTAAGTCTTGCCGTCGTCCGGCCCCTTCCAAAAACATGTGGTAGCGGCTGAAGTAATGGTAATACCACGCTCTTGCTCCTGTTCCATCCAGTCCATAGTTGCAGCACCGTCATGCACCTCACCTATCTTGTGAGATTTACCGGTATAGTACAAAATACGCTCGGTAGTCGTAGTTTTACCCGCATCAATATGTGCCATTATACCTATGTTACGATAATGCTCTAAAGGTGTCTGTCTTGCCATGTCTTCCTCTATCCAGTTAAATGGTCAAAATAGTTAAATCGTTAAATAGAAAAAGTTTTACTTATATTGATTATAACGTACAACTTATCTACATATTAATTTAGCTAATTACCATCATAAAATTATTTTTTAAACTTACAATTCTACTATTTTTCAATTTCACCGTTAAACTAATTTATTACCAACGGTAGTGTGCAAAAGCTTTATTTGCTTCCGCCATTTTGTGAGTATTCTCTCTTTTCTTAATCGACTCACCCTGCTTTTTGTAAGAATCGATAATTTCTCCGGCAAGCTTTAGCGAGATAATTTTCTCTTTACGCTTTCTGGCAGCTTCAATTATCCATTTAATAGCAAGTGCCCTTCTGCGTTCCGGTCTTACTTCGGTAGGAACCTGATAAGTAGCACCACCTACACGGCGTGAACGAACTTCAACGGTAGGCTTAACATTATCAATAGCCTCAAGGAAAACTTCCAATGGATTTTGCTTTAATTTTGATTCGATTTCAATCAAAGCCTCATAAATAGCTTTTTCAGCAACAGATTTTTTACCTGCTTTCATCAAACAATTTATAAACTTAGATACTACCTCATTACCGTATTTAGCGTCCGGTAAAATCTTACGCTTCGGTGCAGCATGACGTCGTGACATAATTCAACTCTTCTCTAAAAAATTCTAAAAATATACTATTTAGGTCTCTTCGCACCATATTTCGAACGACGCTGCTTACGGTCTTTAACACCTTGAGTATCAAGCGTACCGCGAATAATATGATAACGAACACCCGGTAAGTCTTTAACACGACCACCACGTATAACAACCACACTGTGTTCCTGTAGATTGTGTCCCTCACCCGGGATATATGCAGTCACCTCATAACCGTTAGACAAACGCACACGAGCAACCTTACGCAAAGCCGAGTTAGGCTTCTTAGGGGTTGTCGTATAAACACGCACACAAACACCTCTTTTTTGAGGGTTTCCTTGTAAAGCCGGCACCTTATTGATTACTCTCTTAGGTCTACGAGGCTTACGAACTAGCTGGTTAATAGTTGGCATATATCTCCTAAATAAATTCCAAAATTCCACACATATTGACACAGTACTCCCAAAAACCTATTTGGAAGGAGGGCGCATATTAATGATTGTATGCACAATCGTCAAGGATAATTTTCACTTTTTTACACATGAATTTATTTATTACACCAAAAGTACGGTTGCAGCTAGTATTTTTAATCTCTTTCAGATTTAATTTCTCGAAGCTTGCTTCGTATAATTTAAGTTGCAAGTTGTAAGTTGTAAGTTGCATCTTAAGTCAGGCATCACTTGCAACTCGCTACTTGCAACTAAACTATATAACCCCGTAGCTTGCTGCGTGGTAGTTTACTTATAAATTATCATTCAAAACACTAATCATTTCATTTTCAGGGCTAGCACTTTTTAATGCGTATGCATCACTCATCTGCCCCCTAAACCATGTAAACTGCCTTTTTATATAATGCCTTGTGTTTTTTTTTGCTTGCTCTACGGCATCTTCAATGGTCATATCACCTTTTAAATAAGCTAATAATTCAGGCACTCCGTGTGATTTCATGGAAGGCAGTTCCTCTGAAAGGTTCATCTTTTGCAAACTCTCCATTTCTCCTAAAACGCCCTCCCCTATCATTTTATCAAAGCGTGTATTACAATTTTCATAAACCTTTTGCCTATCAGGGCTTAAAAAGAATTTATGATAAGCCGCATCATTAAAAACCGGAATTGTCGGTTGCTCCTGCCAGTATGCTAATGATTCACCTGTTTGCAGCAATACCTCATACGCCCTTGCTACCCTTTGCCTGTCACTAGGTTCAAGCTTTTGACGCATAACATCATCAAGCTTTGCATAAACCGCTTCACTTCCTTCTTTAGACACCAGCCGCCTCACCTGCTGCCTAATTTTCTCTTCTATATCGGGCATTTGCGGAATACCTTGGGTCAGATACTTTATATACATTCCCGTACCGCCCACCAGCATGGGAATCTTTCCTTTTGCCCACGCCCGTTCGATAACAGGCTTTACCATGTCCAGCCAACGCCCTACCGAACAATGCTCCGACACCGATATAACGCCGTACATCTCGTGCGGAATCAGGTTTTTCTCATCTTCTGTCGGCTGGGCGGTAATAATCGGTATTTCTTTATATAACTGCTTGGAATCACAATTAATAATGACGGCATCTATCTTACTTGCTACGGACATAGCCAAAGAAGATTTGCCGCTTGCAGTGGGACCGAATAAAATGATGACAGGTTTATTTCTTTGCAATCTGTATCACCTCAAAATTCTCAAGGATTTTTTTAAACAGCTTGTGTCAATTTCCATAAATACAAATCTTATAGTATATTTTTGTTATATTTAGGTTTATATATCTTAAAAAAAAACAATTGTACATTTATTGATTAAATTAAAAATCAGAGTAACTATGCAGAACGTTGTGACATTAATTACAAATTATCCTAAACAAAAACTTGATGAAGCCATAATTAACAAAGCTTTCATATCATTAGAGAAAAAAGGCGGTAAAATAATAAACCTGTCATGGCTTGCCGAAAATGAGGCATGCGATATCCTTTTTGATGAGTTGGACGTAGATACCGCAAGGAATATTTTAGCCGACAAGCTAGAAGGTATTGAAGTTGACTATATAGTCGGAGAAAATAATAACCGTCGCAAAAAATTGCTTATCTCGGATATGGACTCCACCATCATACAACAAGAATGCATAGATGAGGTTGCCGATAAACTGGGAATGAAAGATAAGATAGCAGCTATTACGCAAAAAACAATGAATGGCGAACTTGATTTTAGCGACTCATTACGCCGGAGAGTTTCGCTATTAAAAGACCTTGATGAATCTAAATTACAAGAAGTGTATGAAAACCACATCACCCCTATGCCCGGTGCAAAAGAACTGTTGGCAACTATGAAAGCTAACGGCTCATATTGCCTTTTGGTATCTGGCGGATTTACCTTCTTTACCGATAAGATACAAAATTTGTTGGGGTTTGATGATAACAGGGCAAACGTGCTTGAAATTAAAAACGGCAAGTTAACAGGGAAAGTAATTGAGCCTGTTTTAGATGCGGGAAGTAAACTTGACGCACTAAATAAAATAGTTAACAAACTGAATATCAAGCATGATGATGTAATTGCGGTCGGCGACGGAGCTAATGACCTGCCGATGCTGCAAAATGCAGGCTTAGGCATAGCTACCCATGCCAAACCGCATGTACGACAGCAGGTTCGGCACAACATTATATATACGGATTTAAAAGCACTGCTTTATATACAGGGATATACGAAAGATGAGTTTTGCAATTAAACATCTGAATATCTTGTTAAGGTTATTATCGTATATTTCATTTATTAGTGTCATTCGACGATTTATGCCGTCAAATGACAGGGTGAAGTAAGTTATAGTGATTTTAAAATAACTTCCGTACCCTAGGTTGTCATCCCCCGAATTTGCGAAGCAAATTATAGGGGGATCTACCGCCATTTACAGAAGATCCCCGCACGTAGGCGGGGATGACATTAAAATAGGTGGAAGTTAATTTAAAGGACTATAAATTCAAATTTGCTAAATATATAACCACCTTATAAATAAAAAAGGACCATTATGCAGACGTATAAAGGACTACATATGACCAAAAAAATCGGACTGTTAGGAGGCTCGTTTAATCCTGCTCATAAAGGACATTTGCATATCAGCCTTGAGGCTCTGGAAATTCTTGGCTTAGGCGAAATATGGTGGTTGGTATCCCCTCAAAACCCACTTAAACCAAAAGATGAAATGTTACCGTTTGAACATCGCTTTAACAGTGCGATTGATATAACAAAAGACTATAGGAACAGAATAAAAATATCTGATTTTGAAAAACAAAATAACAGCAACCGTACATATGAAACCCTTGCTGCACTGCACAATAGCAATCCTGAAAATATATTTATATGGCTAATGGGAGCTGATAATCTGGTTGGTTTTGACAAATGGTATAAGTGGCAGGAAATTATGGAAACAACGCTTATTGCTGTTTTTGACCGTGGTAACGAAAAAAAAGAGGCTCTAAAAAGCAAAGCAGCATTATCATTTAAAAACAGCCTGTTAAAAAAAGAGAACACATCTTTACTAACACAAAAAAAGCCCCCATGCTGGTGTTTTTTGGATATAAAAAAGCACCCCGCATCTTCAACAAAGCTTAGAAATAAAACTAAAAATTGAATATAATGAAAAAAACCTTTGTACGAATTTTCCAAACGTAGTATAATATAAGTTAGATGTATAAACATCTATTTTACATGGTTTTTATTAATTAACCTACACAGTTAGTGTAACTTCAAATTTAGGAGGTTGTTATAAAAAGAGCAAATTTCGAGCCGGTCATAAATGACCTGAAAAGCCTTATTCAGAACTCCCTTGAAGACGGCAAAGCCGAAAATATCGTAACTGTTGATCTTCATGGAAAATCTGACATCGCCGATCTTATGGTAATAGCATCGGGAACATCAAGTAAACATTCTAGTTTTTTAGCCGAAAAATTAATCCAACAAATAAAGGAATACGACTCAGGCGTTGTTTCCTGCGTTGAGGGTTTGAGTGAAGGCAATTGGGTGCTAGTTGATGCAGGTGACATTATAATCCATATTTTCAAACCGGAAATACGCCAAATGTATAATCTGGAGAAAATGTGGTCGGTTTGCACGCCTGAAGCCGAGCTTGTAGTTAACTAAAGGTTCGTAAAATGAAGGTATTAATTGCCGCTATCGGCAAAGATAAGCGGTCGTCAGCTACATTTCAGCTTTTTGAAGAATACAAAAAGCGTACTAAATGGAATGTGGAACTAAAAGAATTCGAACATAAAAAAAATCTCCCCCCCGAACTTCTAAAAGAAAAAGAAGCGTCCCTATTATTACAAAGCGTTGAACCTTCGGCAAAGATTATCGCACTAGACGAAAACGGAAAAAATTTATCAAGCGAAGAGTTTGCGTCATTAATCAAAACGTGGCAAGATGAAGGCAGCAGCAATCTGGCTTTTTTAATAGGAGGAGCAGCAGGACACGGCAAAGAAGTTCTTGAAAAGGCAGACTTCAAACTATCTTTCGGCAAACTAACATGGCCGCATATGATGGTAAGGGCAATGCTGTCCGAGCAGTTATACCGAGCAAGCTCAATAATAGCCGGTCATCCTTATCACCGCTCATAGAAAAAAGATAATTGTCATGGGCAAATTTTTCTATTTCCAAGCCATTCCAAACCGTATCTATATCGGTCATTCATATACCTACTTTTATTCATTTTCCGAAACTGTCCGCCATTACCCCCTAACACCACTAATATAAACCATTCTAAAATCATGGCAACAACATATCTATCCAACTGTCAATTAACACTTTATTAACACTTGTATCGTATAATTTCCTTATGAAAAAAGATGATATTAAAGGCAAATTTTACGAAGTTAAAGAAGTAGATGATAAGCTTGTTTTTCGCATATACGGTAAGAAAAATAACGTTTTCACCACATTTAAAATATTATCTACAATAAAAAGCTTCGGTATAAAAGTAATATGGTTGGTTGCAGGACTCCTCTCGCCTTTTTATTGTTTAATAATATTATTAGATGCTCTGATATTATTTGTTTTATCTTTTTTTGTTATCGTTTCTATCATTATAGGTACTAATATTTTCTTAGTTATGCTTCTTAGCTTTGTTCTATCTTTTGTATATACATTTGCTATCGGATGCTGCTTCAAATTAGTTAACCCCGAATTAAACCGTAGAAAGAAAAAATAATCAGGATCTCAAAACCTACTCAAGAATACTTTCCGGCATTTTGAAATATGAAAGCCGGATTTTCTGTAATTATTGTAATGTAACAACAACCAAAAGTTAACTTTTTAATTTTTTTCTTTTGTATTTGGTATTTTCATTTTATGCTGCAATTTGTAGATTTTAAAATCCGAACCTACTATTTAAAAAAGATTTTTTTATGTTACGTAAATTCTCAAGTTATCTTACAAGAAGCTCATACCCTCAAAGGGTAGCAGGAGCCGTAAAGAAAATGGCATTAGATACATTTAAGGAGCAGAACCCTGAAATATCAGGTTTTATTGATAGGAACACGGCAATAGAGCAGATAAGTTCTCCGCAACTAAGACAGCTTCAATACTCAAAACTGGTAAATGACATAAACAATAACGGCAATATTCTTATTACCGGAAAAACATATACGGCTTTAGGTATGGCGGATTACTTATATAAAACCGTAGCCATATCACAGGAAATGCAGCTATTGAGGGAGCGGGAAAAAGCGAAAGCTGCCAAACAGCCGGAACAAATAGATACTAATACGGTAACTGATAATTTACGCAAATTCAGGCATTCGTTCGTAAATATGGGTATGCAGATTCAGGCGGGTAATATTGCCGATTTGATACTTGAAGAAGATACCGAGACTAAAACATTAAAAGAAAAAATTGTAAATTATACTGCCATAGCCGACAAGCGTTTGTCACCCGAAACAAAATATAATGATTACTCTATTGATACCGCCTTTGCATATGAACGCAGTGCGGCAAATTCTAACAACTCCGAATATACCGAATCTGATGAAAATATCGTTCCAAAACCTCATCAGATAAAAACATATGTTTTTTCACATTTACTCAAGTCCTTGTCACAAACCTCAAATAATACCGAAGAAAGCAATAACATCTTATTTGCTGCAATTAGACGTACTATTGACAGCAAAAACGAAACAATCGGTGAATTTCAACAGATACTTTCCGAAACGTCAGGTGATTTGTCAGAGTCGATAATTCGGAAAATAAAAGAGAAGAAGGAAAAATCTCCCGATCTTTTCGCTCCCATAAAAACGGTTAATGAGGCTATTAAGAAAGTGGACGACATATGCGGTTATTATCAGGTTCAGGCAGAGGGGGCTTTGCTTGGTCTAAACGGAGCTAAATTAAGTTTATATGAAGACAGGAGTATATCATTTGATAATCTTGCAAAGACACGCAAGCAAATACAAAGCAGGATAGAAATAGAAAAAAGCCGTTCCCAAAACGCTATGGAAACAGGTTACAACCTCAATGCCGATAGCACTATGTCAATTGCCGGCATAGATTTTTATAAGAAAATAGCCGCAGGTGATATTCCAACATCAAAAACCGAATACAACATAATGAGATTCGTATCGTCCGTAGCCGACCTTCCTGATTCGGTGTTACCTGCCAAAAGATTAATAGACCGTGAGGAAGAAAATCGTAAGCTTCCGCCTTCATTATCGGAAGTGCCTGCAAAAAGCAGATAATCCGATCATTAACAATATTTAATGATTTATAAACGAAATTAGGCTATGACTTAAATTCAAAATTTAATAAAAATAACCGAGCTTAGATGTTTAAAACAAAAATATCAGATATTTTCAAAAATACGCTATTTTCAGCGATATTTGTGTTGGCTGTCACTTTAAGCTTTAATGTAGCGGCTCAGGAGGCGGCAAAACCCAGAGTAAAGGTTATTACACAAACAATTAAGTTTACGGAAAATGACAAGGTGTTTGAAGCGGTAGGTACGGGTCGTGCACAATTTTCGGCAAATATACACCCTGCCATATCCGATGAGGTTATGGAGGTTTTGTTCGAATCGCAGCAGCGTGTAAATAAAGGAGATGTTCTGGTACAACTAGATGATAGGGAGGAACGTCTTGCGGTAAAGCTTGCAAAAGTAAGGCTAAAGAACACACAATCGCTTCTAAACCGCTATCAAAAGGCAGTAAAGAACGGAGCGGTTCCTCAAAGTGAAGTAGATGAGGCACAGGCAAATTATGACTCTGCCGGTCTTGAGCTTGAACAAGCCTTATTATCTTTGGAAGAAAGGCAGATAATAGCACCTTTCGACGGAGTTGTCGGTATTCCTAATATCGACCCCGGTGATAGGGTTACTCCCGATACTATGATAACAGGACTGGATAACCGTGACATAATATATATCAATTTTGAGGTTCCGGAGTCTTTGGCAGGAGAGCTTCAAAATGCCCTTAAGGAAAAACAGGAAATAACCGCTACTACACCTTCGCATAACGGCATTACGTTCAAGGGCATGATAACCGCACAGGAAAGTAGGTTAAATCCCGCTACCAGAACGATCATGGCACGGGCAAGCATAATTAACGATAGTGATTTGCTGCGTCCGGGAATGTCTTTTAAAACACGTTGGGATATTCCGGGCAATAAATACGCTACCGTTCCCGAAATATCATTACAATGGGGACGTGACGGCTCTTTCATATGGGTGATAAGGGACGGTCTTGCAAAAAAAGTTATGACGCAGGTCATAGCCCGCATGGCAGGAACGGTATTGCTCGAAGGTGATGTGCAAAAGGGCGAGGAAGTTGTTGTAGAGGGAGTACAAAGATTAAGACCAGACACTAAAGTTGAGGTTATAGGGAGGCAGTAAATAGTTTTATACCTGCGAAATACTATAGGTATGAAGAATTAAAAAATTATAGTGTTTCTAAATTTTATTGATAATGTCATCGCCGGAGTTTCCGTAGGAAACTATAGGGCGATCTCGGTGAGATTACCCTATAATTTTGTTACACAAAATTCGGGTAATGACGGGTGTAGTCGTATAGTTAATTTACTATAAATTTGGAAATACTATAATTGTCATGCTGAATTTATTTCAGCATCTAATATAAAAAAATTAAATATCCTGAAACGGTGTTCAGGATAAGCGAATTTAAAGGAGAAGATAAAAAATTGAGCAAGTTTTCCGAAGGCATAACGGCACTTGGCGTAAGAAGACCGGTATTGATAACGGTCTTCAACCTTCTTATAATGCTTGCGGGGTTTGCTAGCTTTTTCGGAATCGATATAAGGGAACTGCCTGACGTTGACCGCCCGATAATAAGTGTGCGTGCAGTGTATGACGGTGCTTCTCCCGGCACAATGGATACGGAAGTAACAAGTATATTAGAAGGTGCGGTATCACGTGTATCGGGTGTAAAGAGTATAGAATCCTCAAGTGAAGAAAATAACATGCGTATGCGTGTGGAGTTCGACAGCTCGGTTGACTTAAACGTTGCTGCTAGTGATGTTAGGGAGGCCGTAAGCCGTGCACAAAGACAATTACCCGATAATATCGATCAGGTTCTGGTTATAAAAGCAGATAGCGATGCCGATTCGGTTGTACAGCTATCTGCATATAGCGACACCCTTTTAAAATACGAGCTTGCAGAACGTATAGAAAAAGATGTTGCCCCTGAATTTTTATCAATAAAAGGTGTTGCAGATGTAATGCTAAACGGTGACCAGCCGAGAGTCTTGCGTGTTTTATTAGATCCTGCTCTGCTTGCCGGATATAAACTTTCGGTATCTGACGCGGTCGATACTTTACGCACCATAAATCTGGACGTACCTGCCGGTAGTTATGAATCTGACGATCAGGAGCTGCTTGTAAGAGCGCAGGCAACTGTTGTTAAACCTGAAAAAGTTGAAGAACTATATATAAGAGGTGACATACAGATAGGTGATGTAGGTGAGGTTTTTTATGCTCCTATGGAGGCGGAATCATATTCGCTTCTAAACGGTAGAATGGTAGTGGGACTCGGTATAATCAGGCAAGCAGGCTCAAACACTATCGATATAGCCAATGAGGTTGACAGACGTTTAAAAGAGATAAACGAACGGTCAAAGGATTTTACATTGGTCAAAACCTCTGACGATGCAATATTCATCAAGGGGGCTTTAAAAGATGTCGTATTTACACTTATATTCTCGATTTTAATAGTATTACTGATAATAGGGGTATTCTTAGGGCAGGCTAAAGCCGTACTTATTCCTGCCGTTACCATGCCTATATCGTTGATAGGAACGCTTGCCGCTATATGGCTATTCGGATTTTCCGTCAATCTTCTTACGCTGCTTGCGTTAGTTCTTGCCACAGGGCTGATAGTAGATGATGCAATAGTAGTATTAGAGAACATACAGCGTGTAAGATCGGAAGGAATGGAAAAAATGGCTGCGGCTGTAATAGGGACAAAGCAGGTATTTTTTGCAGTAATAGCTACCACTATAACCCTTGTTTCGGTATTTTTGCCTATCGCCTTCTTACCGGGTGATACGGGGCGTATGTTCAAGGAATTCGGACTGGTGCTTACCATAGCCGTTATAATAAGCTCGTTCGTAGCCGTAACCTTATGCCCTATGATGACCTCAAGACTGCCTAACCTGTCCAAGAGCAATAAGTTCCTTGATGCTATAAGAGGAAAACTTGATAGATTCGGACATAGATCGGCAGGTTTTTATTTCAGGACGTTAAATTCCCTTATACATCACAAGATAATAAGCCTGATAATAGCTGTAGGTGTTGCTATAGGAGGCATGTTCAGCTTTTTCCTGTTGAATCAGGAACTGCTGCCGAAGGAAGACAGAGGCTCGATACAGGTACTACTCACAGGTCCTGACGGTTCGTCGTTAAGTTATGCAGACAGGCAGTCGCAAAAAGTAGAGGAGGTACTTTTTCATTATCAGGAGCAGGGAATTGTAACCGACATATTCACCATAGTCGGTCGTTGGGACAAGAACCGTGCCTATACGATTGCCACTTTAAAACACTGGGACGAGCGTGATGTAAGCCAGATGGAACTGGCATCTGAGATAAATGATAAGTTAAAGGATATGCCCGGTGCTTTAGTAAGGGTTATACAGCGTGGCAGCCTGAATATCAGAGGCGGAGGAAGGGGTATCCAGATAGCACTTACAGGCAACAATTATGATGACTTGTACACAGAATCAACCGATTTTGCACAAAAGCTTAAAGAGAATATACCTATCATTGAAGATGTGAATATCCAGTTTGACACTTCACAGCCGGAACTTTCTTTTAACATAAACCGCCAGAGAGCAAATGACCTAAAAGTACCTATGGAAAGAATATCGCAGACCTTACGTGTTATGGTTGACAAGCTTGATCTGCTTGACCTGAGCGTAAACGATCAGGCAGTTCCTGTGATGGTAGGTTCTGCAAACGGCGTGATAAACGATCCGGGTGATCTTTTGAATATTTTTGTTACTAACACTAATGATGAACTTGTTCCGCTTAGTTCCCTGATAGATGTAAAAGAAAGCGGTGTGGCGGCGGAACTGGACAGACATGCACAGCGTCGTGCCATTGAACTTGATATCGGATTGCCTCCGGCTACTACGATAGGTGACGTGCTTGAAGATATTAAAAATCTTGCTAAAACCGAACTGCCGCAAGGAACTAATCTATTACTGCTTGGCGAGTCGGCAACTTTGGAAGAATCATCTTATGAAACCGCCCTCACCTTTTTAATAGCCTTATTGGTCGTGTTTTTAGTTCTTTCCGCCCAATTTGAAAGTATCGGCAGTGCTGCCATAGTGATGTTTACAGTACCTTTCGGGCTGGCTGCTGCCGTATTTGCATTACTGCTTACCGGTCAGTCCTTGAATCTTTATAGCCAGATAGGTCTTGTAATGCTTATAGGTCTGATGACCAAGAATGCTATATTGCTTGTCGAGTTCATGGATCAGATGCGTGATGAGGGTATGAGCGTTGAAGATGCGGTTATGGAAGGTGTAAGGGTTCGTCTGCGTCCTGTTATTATGACCGTATCATCTACCGTAATAGGTAGCCTTCCGCTGATATTATTCACAGGTCCGGGAGCCGAGGCAAGAAACTCTATAGGCTGGGTAGTATTCGGCGGGCTTGGTCTTTCTACGTTATTTACCCTATATCTTGCACCGCTTGGTTATTCAATAATAGCACCGTTTGTAAAACCGCGTGCATCTTCAGGAAAAGAACTGGAAAAACAATTAAAAAATGCGAAAAGAAACAAGAAGGAGGTGACGAATTAACAGTTACAACAATGTTTTTTCGATTACCGTAGAAAAATGTCATGCTGAATTTATTTCAGCATCTTTGCAAAGAAATTATAGATTCTGAAACAAGTTCAGAATAACAAGGCTTTAAATATGAAAAACATAACACTAATATTAACATTAATTTTATTCGGCTGTACGGTAGGTCCCGACTATGTAAGACCTTCCATACAACCGCCGGAATCGTTTGTATCGCAGGACGTATTAAAAAGCCTGAATGACGGCAAAGACGAACAGGATATATCACCTGACTGGTGGACGGGTTTTGAAGATGAAACCCTGAACAAACTGGTAGAAGAAGGTATTGCAAATAATTTCGAGATAAAAGCCGCATATGCAAGAGTAACGCAGGAAAAAGCAAGGATAGCCCTTGCAGATAGCGGTGACAGCCTTTCACTTGATGCCGATATTGACGGCAATATTGATGAAAGGAGTTCGATAAAAAGAGGAACAAACAGCACCACAAAGAGTATAGCGGCAGGTCTTGCGGCAACCCTTCCGCTTGATATATTCGGGCGTACTAAACGCAATGTAGAGATGTCCGTTGCAGGATACCAAAGGGCAAGGCAGGAGCTAAAAGGGGTGGTTCTCGGTATTAGCTCGGATATAGTTTCCGAATATATGACCTTGCGAGGAACGCAGCAGCAGTTGGAGCTGTTAAAAGAGTCCGTAAAATTACAGGAAAAAACCCTTTCCATCGTTCGGTCAAGGCTAAAATCCGGTATATCACCCGAGCTTGATCTGCAAAGGGCGATAACTTCAGTAGAGAATCTGCGTGCCGGAATTCCTTCTTTAGAAAGGGATCTGCAAAATTCCCGAAATAATCTGGCGATACTTACAGGCAATTTCCCCGGTGTTTATGAGGATATGCTCAAAGTCACAGGCGATATACCCAAATATAATAGCCTTATTCCCGATTTAATGCCGCTTGCGGTTTTGGAAACCCGTCCCGATGTACGTGCGGCAGAGGAAAGCCTAAAAGAAACGGTAGCAGGCATAGGCGTAGCTCAAGTGGCGTTCTATCCTGAATTTGAGTTAACGGGAGCTATCAGTATAGGTCTTACCGGTATCAGCGGTTCTCCTACCACATCAACCCTTATATCGTCACTCGGCAGTGTTATTGACCGTCATATATATGACGGCGGTTCCACACAGGCAAGCTTTGCTATTGCCAAGGCACAATCAGAAGAGGCACTGGCAGACTATGAGCAGATTTTACGTGAAGCAACAAAAGAAGTAGAAGAGATACTGGCTGCCATAAAAGCATCAAAATTACGTCAGGAATCACTGAAAAAGTCGGTAACTTCAAGTCGGCGTAGCTTTAATCAGGCCGAAACATTATATCAGGAAGGTTTAATAAGCTTTTTAGATGTAGTTGACGCACAAAGGGTATTTGCCGATGCAAGGCAGAACCTAGCCTCGGAACAGACTAATTATTCTGTAAATGTCAGCCGCCTTTTTGAGGCACTCGGCGTAGATATAAAATACGACAAAACTCAAGAAGAAAAAAAATGACTAATGACCATTATGTTCCGTGTAATGCCCCTACCTTAAAAAATTGACACATCTATATTTAAAATATAAAAACCTTCAGATTAAAAAATTAAGAAAGATCAGCTTATGAATATAAAACAAGCACTGGCAGGAATGTTGTTGCTATCGGCAGCGACATCTCAAAAGAAAGTGGAGGCTACCGCTCAAATCGGGCTAGAAATAGCCGCATCAAGGGGTTTTTGTACCGGAATGATATGTGCAGGTATCAAGGGCATTACATCAAATATAAAAGATGCTTTAAGTATTCCCGAAACCGATATTATTAATTTATCAAAAGAACAGCCCGCAAGTAATAACAATGAAACTGCGAAAAAACAGAATTTCGTATCAAAAATCACCAAAGGGGTTTTAAATAATTTTCCCTTAGACTTCGGAGCAAACGCCGTTGCAACTACATATGTTGACAGGTTATTCGGAACAAAAACTCAAACCGTATCTAATATAAAGTCACTGGCTTTACCTATCGCAACTATGAAAGTAGCCAAAGAGATTATTAAGGACGCTAATATACCGCCGATAGCTAAAAGTGCTATTATTTACGGTGGGTTTTGGGCAGGCAGGATATCACAGGGCAAACACCCTCTCACAACCGCTGCGGCAGTCGGAGGATTTGCGGCAGGAGCGAGTTTTATTAAGTCGTTTAATAACAAAACAACGGTTAATTCTGACGAAAAACAGGTAACTAGAGATAAGCCTGAAAAAAACAAAGGTCTATACGTTTCAGCAGTGACAGGATTTATGCCTTCTAGCGTAAGGAAAATATCCGATAACGCAAAAGATAGTGCGGAAGATCAGTTCAAGGAAAGTATAGGAGTGCCTAAAGAAACAAAATTATGGCCTATGCGTTATGACAAATTTTCTCAAAGATATACCGACTACCTTGTGCCTATAAGTGACGAGGAATATAAAAGCATGTTCCGTTAAACTAAGTATATAGATAACCTACAATAAAAATAAAATTAAAATTAAAGAATTTAAGAATTTCACTAGACACTTTGGGTAAGATTTTTATAATCCTTATTCAATTACTATAATCAAGTAGAGAGAAAAGAATATGAGTTCATTACGTAAACCTATCGTAGGTCCTATCGTCGGTCACACCACAACAGATTCATGCCGTTTATGGATTGCGGCAGGTGACCCCGTTGTTAAAACAAAAGAATCGGAGAACCGCCGGACGATAGGTGTTATCGGGGTTTATGATGAAAAAAAACAGGCTGTTCTTCCTGAAAACGTATATTACTTCCGTCTAAGGCGTGAATATGACAGGACGGGAACTTTCAACCTCGGGAAAGATGTAAGCCTATGGGAGAGTGACGGCAAAAAAGGCGCGCCATACAAACTTAAGCCCGATACTAAATATACCGTAAGAATGTCATCATTAACATTGGACGATTCTATTGAGAACGATTTGGAAGTTACCAGCGAATATATCGCAAAACGCCTTCCTGCTCCCGGTGTATGGGCATCGGCACTAACTGCTAGGGACGAACTTTATACACAGGCTGTTTTCAAAACCGCAAAATCAATGAACGCTACGGAAAAGTCACCTGTAAGCTTCCTGCTGGGTTCTTGCAGATATCCGGGCATGATGTGGAAGAGGAAAGAGGCAGACAGGATTTTCGGACCTATGGCAGCTATGAATGACAATGTGGACTTCACATTAATGGTGGGCGACCAGATATATGCCGATCTATATAACCGCTTTGTACCCGTGGGGCTTGCCGATACATATGAAGAATTTCAGGAGCGTTACAGAACGGCTTTCTCTTCTCCCAACATGGCAGCATTACTTAGCCGTGTACCTACATATATGACGCTTGACGACCATGAGATAGAGGATAACTGGACTCAGGACAGAATAAAAAGAAGTGAGAAACGCACCCTGTTTAATATGGCTATCAGCTTTTACATGAGCTACCAGTGGAGCCACGGTCCAAGATTTGAGGATAGCTATATACATAGCAGAGAACTCTCCGGACATGATGTTCACCTAAAGAGAGAGACTACTCCTAAATTATATTATAACTTTAAGCGTAACGGCTATCCGTTCTTTGTACTGGATACTAGAACACAGCGTTTCAAAAACGAGGATACCGATAGCATGGGGGCGAATGCAAAGGAAAACCTCAAAGAGTGGTTTACCAAACAAAATAGGCTTGATGATAACCACATGCTGGGTCAGCCCAGCCTGCATCATGCCGAGCCTAACCAGTTGGATTATTTATGTGCATGGATGCGTCACATGCAGGAAGACCACGGTAATGTGCCTAAATTCATTATTACCTCGTCTGTATTTGCACCAAGTGAGGTAGGTTCTACAAAAGGCGATAACGAAAAGGAAAAAAGCGACTCATGGGACGCTTTCCCTAATACTCGCCGAACTGTTTTGCAAACCATAATCGAACATAAAATACAGAATGTTATTTTTCTTTCCGGTGATATACATTGTGCCAACCTTGCCGAACTTGAGTTTACGGGTGCCGGTAAGGACATAAAATCATACTGTGTAACTTCATCGGCATTTTACTGGCCTTTCTCATTCGCAGACGGTGAGCCTTCTTCTTATGTTCACGATTCAAAGGACTCACGCACGCCTGACACCTTCAAGATATCCGAGGAACACGGCTCTATGGATTATAAGGCATGGGGATTCACTCAGGCAGATAACTTTGCCCATGTAAGGGTTTTGCCTGATACGCACGAATTGCAGATTCAGCTATACGGGAGCAACGGACAACAGCTTGAGAGGATTCAAAAAAACGGCATGGCAAGCAGTAAGCCTGAAAAGCTAAAATTGGCGGCTTGGTAACAATCTATAGTAATTTAAAACGGAATGTCCCGTTAATTGGTTTTTTATATTTTTTTATCAATCTGAACTTGTTTCAGATTCTATTATAAAACAGTTAACGGGACATTCCGATAAAAAAAGTTTAGAATAGCGGATACACGATATTATAGCGTTTCTAATTTTTAATGATAATGTCATCCCCCGAATTTTCGTAGAAAATTATAGGGGGATCTGTTTTAATTGACAGAAGATCCCCGCACGGAGGCGGGGATGACAATTTTCAATAAATTTTGGAAATACTATACAAGTCGGACTCAACTTTCTTATCATGTATTGTATATGCTTTTATCCGGCAAATGCTTTGTTAACAGAGTCTAAGAGAGTAGCTCGATTTTTATACCTTCCTCCGTTTTTTATAAATGATTTCACCTACAATAATGGCAATAACCGATAGACCGAAGAGTGGTAGAAAGATTGCCGTAAAAACAATCAAGCCAATAAATTTTTTAGATAAAATAATATCTTTGGAAACAGCAGGAACACCTAAACTACCTTCGGGTTTGCGTTTCCACCACATAATCGGGCCGGTAAGTGCCAAGCCTATCAAGATAATAACGGCAATAAGGTTTATGGTCTGATTAGCAATACCAAATAACCGTCCTTCATGAAATTGCACACCTATGGAAGATGCCTTACCGAAAGCTCCAAGATTGTCCCAGCGTAAATCCTTGATAATGTCACCGGTTCGTTTATCTAGGAAGACGTAAGCAACATCTTTGTGTGATCCGCCATGACGAAGCGGCATAACTGCGAACACACCGTTTGCAAACCAAGGATAATCTATCTTGTAGCTATGTTTGATATCCGACTCGGAGAGTTTGCTCATCAGTGTATTTATGGAAATGTCGGGTAGCGAAGCATCGCTTATAGAATGCGGACGCTCACTAAAGATTGCTTTTGGAAATCCTTCGTTTAAGGCATGTCCGGTTTTGGAAAATAAATCTCCCCATACTACCGACCACGGCAAACCTGTAATAATAATAGCCATAATCCATAAGCCGCCCCATGCACCGGTAACTGCATGAAACTCCCTCCATAATTTGCGACCTTTTTGCCCGATGTCAGGAAGTAATATACTGCGTTTGTTCTTTCCTCTAGACCACCATAAATAAAGCCCTGTAATCACCAATATCAAAGTCCAGCAAGCAACCAGTTCAACAATAATTCCACCCACAGTCCCCATCATCAAGCCTCCGTGAATATCTTTTGCAATATTCATTAATCGCAGTTCTTCATCTATAGTTCCGATAACTTCACCGCTTTTTGGGTGCATAAAAACGGTGATTTTGTCTGATTTTTCGGTAGTGAGTATAATTTGAACACTTTGCCCTACCGTACTTGGCGGCTGATATGTGTGAATCTTCTTTGCGTTAAAAAGGTTTGAGGCTTTTGTAATTAAGGCATCGTGGTCTATAGAACCGGTATATTTCTCTGACAGATAAATTTTATCGCCATACATCGCATCTTCAATTTGCGGCTGCATGAGATACATTCCACCCGTTATCGCCATAACTAGCAAAACAGGGCATATAATTAATCCGGCATAAAAATGCCAACGCCGGATATAATTGTAATAATTTGGTTTTTTAGACATACATAATCACCGTTAATATACAAAAACTAAAACTTAACCAGCATACCTGCAAACAGTCTGCGGCCTTCTCCCGGATAGAATACGGAAGTATTGCCCGCCGTATTAACAATGGTGCTGAAAGTGGAAATATAGTTCTTATCCGGCAAATTGCGTCCATCGATATAAATGTTAATCCTCTCGTTTATGTCATAGCCTGCATTGATGCCGATTATGCCATAACCGGCAGTATCCAGAGTATTTGCAAAATCAACATCTGCTTTGCCGGCAAGTTCCAAATCTACAGCCACATGCCAATTATACGCATGGTTATATCGTAGCTCTGTTTGATAGAAATGCTTTGGCTGCCCCGGAATATCATTGTCACCATATTGCCGGTCGCCATCAAAACGGTAATCACTATAGGTATAGGCATTCTTCCATTGCAGATTATCGCCTTGTGTAACTATACTATCAGCTAACTTCACTGTTAAGCCGAGTTCTAAACCTTGGTGTACGGTATCTTCGGCATTAAATGTAGATGCCGGAATGCCGGAACCTGTTGTAAATTGTAGCATTTCACCATCAATTCTAGCATGATACAAACTTGCGTCCCATGCAATGCGAGAAGTTTCACCACGAGTACCGATTTCCGCCGTCCATGCTTTTTGTGCATTAACAGGTGTAAAGCCCGTAGTGCCGCTTTGCGTTAGCTCGCTAAATGTAGGGGTTTCGTGACTTTTGCTTATATTAGCAAAAAATTGAACACTGTCGGTAGGCTCGTACAAAACACCAATCTTGGGATTAAATGAACGATATGTTTTGTTGTCACTTTCTGTCGGTGTTATATAATCGCTAACTTCTCTGTCCGACCACGTTAATTGCCCTCCCGTTACCAAAGCCCATTTCGGATTTACATAGAAACTATTCTCACCGTAAAGTGATATATTTTGTGATTCCTGAGCGGCATTTGCTGTCAAAGAACCTCGTGAACCATTAATATTTTGAAATAGCTTTGCTTTCACCTCACCTAAGTGTGTAGTTATCCCCACACGGTAAATGTTACGGTAGTCGGCAATATTATACTCACCGGAGCCTTGTGCAAACATACCGTAATCCAAGCTTTCCTGATCAATTACTCCGACAAAAGGGGTGATGGGGTGGAACAGGTCTTTTGCATTAACAAAAGCACCCACATCTAACTTATCGTCATTACCGATATCAAAGGTGGTTTTGTTAGATAGTCGTACAGAGCGAATATCACGCCTTTGATCGGAGGCAATAACATTTCCGGCTTGTTCGGGATTATTCAGTGCATCAAAACGGCTAACACTTCCCGGTAATTCCTGTTCAATAATATTACCGCTTAGATAGAAACGTGTTTCTGCACTATCAGAAATTGTCGTACCGAAGTTTCCGTTAAATTTGATATTCTCCTGATCGTCATGCTCACGGAAACCTTCACTGCTTGTACCGGTCAGGCTAATGAATATGTCAGAATCACCAAATACTCTGCCTGATTGAATATTGGTACGGTATGTGCTATCTGAACCTACTTCAATTATAACCTGATCGCCCGGCTGACTTTTACCTGTCTTTGTTACCATATTCACCGCACCACCTAGTGTAGTGCTGCCATATTGCAGGGCATTAGAACCTTTATACACCTCAAGCCTTTGGAACGCTAAACTATCTGCTTCCTGAAAATCTGCCGCACCGTCTGCAAGATTAAACGGAATACCATCTTGTAATAATGTTAGACCACGCAAGTGAAAGCCACGAGATAAACCGGAACCACGAATAGAAAGACGAACTTCTTCACCAAAACGCTTTTTCGCATAAACACCCGATGTTAATTTCAAAGTATCTTCAAAGTTTAAGGTATATTTATTCTCAAAGTCTGCTGCGTCTACCACAGCAACACCACCGGGTGTACGCCTGATAATCTCAAGAGCTTCTATATTGCTCGGTACTGTTTTTGTACCTGTTTCATTTATACCCTCCGCCGTAACAACAACAGGGTTTAGCCTTATTGTTTCCTCGGCATTAGCTGCACCGCTAAGGATAGTGCCGGCACATAATACGACCGGTAATAGTTTGGAACTATACATAAATAGCCTCATTCATAAGTATTAAGGCGGACGCTTCCCGTAGGTTAGTCCGCTAAAAAGAAAATTTTGTATGAAAGTTTATGCTATGTAAGGAGGGGCGCGAGTTTGAAAGCCAAGTGTAGAGATAGCGGAAATTTCTGCATCATTACGGAATGAATAGGAAATATATTGAATGCTTTGTTGATATAACAACGCAACTTCCTGAGCCGGAACCACATGTTTTATGCCATGAGCCGCTACATAACACAGGGCGCATTTATATTCCGGGTGTGGAGTCGGTCGTTCTTTGCCGTTTTGCAGGTCTTCAAGAGATACCAGCTTGAAACCGTCAGATGTACAAATCAGAATCTTATCACCAAATAGCGAAGACATTGAGTCGATAGATGATTTTTCTGCCTCCGCAGCCATTGCCTGCTGCACATCATAGACGGCAAAAAAAGGCAACATCACGTTCATCAGAAACGCCACAAGCGTAATAAGTGAAATATATCTGAATTTGATTGCTTTTCTCATGAGAAAAATAAATATACTATTTTCGCTAAATGGCAATATACAAAGAATACTGCCAAAATTAAAGCTCTAAAAATTTAGAAGCTATTTAAGGAATCAAAATACTTGAGCCGATAGTTTTTCTTGACTCGATAGCCGCATGTGCTTCTGCTGCTTTTTCAAGCGGATATTTTGCGAAAATCTTCGGTTTTATCACTTTCTTGTCAATCATGGTGAACACTTCAATAGCACTTAACATATATTCACGAGGGTCTTTTGTGTATATCATCAGGGTCGGGCGGGTCAGATAAATTGATTTTTGTGCGATACTTAAGATATTGAAAGGAGGGATACTTCCCGATGGCTGCCCTGTTGTAACCAGCAATCCCCTTTCCATAACACAGGCGATTGACTTTTTGAAGGTGTCTTTGCCCACACCGTCATAAACGACATGCACGCCCTGATTATCCGTGATTTTCATTACCTCCTGAGAAAAATCCTGTTCGGTATATATTATCACATGGTCACAGCCGTTTTGCCTTGCGGCTTTCGCCTTTTCCTGAGAGCTTACCGTACCTATTACTATAGCACCTGCGTATTTTGCCATTTGGGTCATTAAACCGCCAACTCCGCCTGCTGCGGCATGCACCAGAATAGTTTGCCCTCTTCTAATGCTATACGCTCTAAATAGCATATAATGTGCCGTAAGTGCTTTGGTAAAAGCTGCAACTGCTATATCGTCCGGTATTGATTCGGGAACGCCGACAAGATGGCTGGCGTTGATAAGACGGTATTCGCAGTAAGAGCCTGTCTGTGCAGTCGCATATATTACCCTTTTACCTACGGGGATATTCACCCCCTTCCCTACCGCCTCTACAATACCACACCCTTCCATTCCCGGTATCATGGGGTATTTAGGTACGGTATAAATTCCATTTCTATAGTATATATCCAGATAATTAACGCCGATAGCGGTATGCTTCAAAAGAACTTGTCCGGGTTTGGGGGCTGTAGGTTTTTTGATATTAACCGCTTTAAAAACTTCAGGTCCACCCGTTTCCTGAACTATCATTGCTTTTGGCATATTTTAACCTACATCTATTTAAAAAATTAAAAACTTGGAATCTTTACAAAATTATCTATTTTACACAGTATAAATTAATTTTAGAAAATTCCAACAATGATGATATATATTTTTAGCTCATATGTTATTGCTGCAATTATATTAGGCGGTTTATTGTTACATAGTGTAATTAAGTACATTAAGTTGAAGAACGTAAAGTAGTCATCATAAAAACATTCTGTAAATTCAGTAAACAAAGTATATGAAACAGAAACACCAAAGACTCACATTTATTTTGCTCGGACTGTTATGTCTTGGTAGTGCCGTCGGTATCATATTGAACAATTTTCAGGATAATCTTGTTTTTTTCTATAGCCCTACCGAACTAAAGGAAAAGACTATAGCTTATAACAAGCTAATCCGTATCGGAGGGCTGGTTGAAGAAGGAACGGTTAAACAGTCGGAGGACGGACAAAAGCATGAATTTAACATTACTGACCTTACCAATTCGGTTAAAGTAAAATATACGGGCATACTTCCCCCTATGTTTCGTGAAGGTCAGGGCATGGTAGCAACCGGCAAGCTTGAAGGAGATGTTTTTATAGCAAACAACCTGCTTACAAAACATGATGAAAACTATATGCCGCCGGAAGTTGCCAAATCATTGAAGAAATCGGGACAATGGAGGGAAGAAGAATGATTCCTGCAATAGGAAGTTTTGTTCTGATTATTGCACTTGGCATAAGCTTTGTACAGATATTCACGCCTTTTTGTAAGAACAAGGAAATTGACGCTAAATATATCAGCCTTTCGGTATTCCTGCTTGTAGCCTCTTCATTCGGGTGTTTGCTATATTCTTACGTGAATTCTGATTTCTCGGTATTGAACGTATATAAAAACTCACATACGCACAAACCTCTAATATACAAAATTACAGGCACATGGGGCAATCATGAAGGCTCTATGTTATTACTGTGCCTTATACTTGCCGCATATTGTTTTTTCTTCACTTTGCTAAATAAGCTAGAAACGAAAATGAAAGATATTATTATATCGGTTCAAAGTGCTGTGAATGTAGGCTTTCTGGCTTTTATATATTTTACTTCCAATCCGTTTGAGCGTATTTTTCCCAAACCGCAAAACGGTATAGGGTTAAATCCGTTATTGCAGGATATCGGTCTTGCCATGCACCCCCCTGTTTTATATCTGGGCTATATAGGTTTTTCACTTGGACTTTCTTATTCTGTTGCAGCACTGATATTGGGAAAAGCTGATAGGGGTTGGGCAACATCATTGAAAAAATGGACATTATTTAGCTGGTCATGTCTGACCCTCGGAATTGGCTTGGGGAGTTGGTGGGCATATCGTGAACTTGGCTGGGGCGGATTCTGGTTCTGGGATCCCGTAGAGAATGCTTCATTGATGCCATGGCTTGCAGCTACTGCCCTTTTGCACTCGCTTATAGTACTTGAAAAACGTGAGTCCTTAAAAGTATGGACGGTACTGTTAGGTGTATTTACCTTTGCACTTAGCTTAGTGGGCATATTCCTTGTGCGTTCAGGTGTTTTAACCTCCGTACATTCATTTGCGTCCGACCCTCAGCGAGGCACTTACATACTTATATTTTTAGGGCTGGTAGTCGGCATTTCACTAACGCTATTCGCAATTAAAGCTCACAAATTAAAACCTAAGAACAAATTCGCACCTTTTTCAAAAGAAGGCGGAATACTAATAAACAACCTGATATTGGTAGTATTATGCCTTACGGTTTTCCTAGGCACTATATACCCTATTATCGTAGAGGTGTTCAGCGAGAACTCGGTTGCCGTCGGTGTGCCTTATTTTAACTCGGTATTTAACCCGATTGCTTTACCTCTACTCGTGCTTGCCGGAATAGTTCCAATCCTTAAATGGAAAAAAGATAATGCCGAAAAAGTAAAAACAAAGTTATTAGTGCCGTTAATTTGTGCTTTATTTATATTCGGCTTGGTACTTTTCGTACCTGATACACAATCTTTTATGGCCGCTATATCGCTTAGCTTTAGCACATGGCTTATATCATCGATGTTATACTCTTTATATGAAAGGCGTAAATCATCAATCCCTATACCTTTTTTGGGTATGGTAATATCCCATATAGGGCTTGGCGTATTAGCGGCAGGCATTACCGTAGTAAGCATTTGGGGGCAGGAACAGGAAAAGATATTATATGCAAATGAATCTATAAAAATAGCATATTATGATGTAAAGTTGGTTGATATGTATATAGCGGCTAAGGATAACTATATGATGAGGTTCGGTAACTTCGATGTAACCGACTATACGGGCAAGAAGGTTGCCACCTTACACCCTGAAGTAAGATTTTATCCTGTTCAGGGCAGCAACACGACTGAATCGGATATATATTACAGCCTGCTGTCAAACCTGTATATTGCGATGGGTGACAGCAACGACAAGGGCGGTTTTGTTGTTAGGGTTTATCATAAACCTTGGATTAATCTCATATGGCTTGGTTGTGTTTTAATGGCGGTTGGTGGGTTCGTAGCGATGATAAAGAGGAAGAAATGAAAGCATTTTTCTTAACACCTTTAGTTATATTTCTGATAGTAGTTTTTTTGTTCATGGCAAAGATGCTGGAAACCGATAATAAAAAAGACTCCCCTATTATCGGCAAGGACATGCCTGAGTTTGACCTGCCTGCGGGAGTTGCTACCGATTCAAGTTTTAATAACAACGACCTTATGGGAAAATATACATTGGTTAATGTTTTTGCCTCATGGTGCATTCCCTGCAAGATAGAACATGAACAGTTACTAAAGATAAAAGAAGAAGGTAAACTGCCCATTTACGGTATTAACTGGAAGGATGATACACAGATAGTCGAAAAATGGTTTGAGCAAAAGGGTAACCCTTATACTAAGGTTGGCGAGGATAAGGAAGGCAAGGTTATAGTAAAACTAGGGGTCACCGGTGCACCTGAGACATTTTTGATATCCCCTGAGGGGAAGATATTATATAGATACGCAGGCGTTGTGAACGAATCTATTTACAAAAATGAGATACTACCTTTGGTGAACGATTAATTGTTGTTAGATAATCGGTATAATTTTATTAAATAACCCTCTCCCTTTGGGAGAGGGAGTAGTTTGTACACTTTTGCAGAGGTTCCTATAGTAAATTAATAGAATATTACGTTAAATAATATAGAGTTTTTTTATATGATTAGAATATTAATAATCCTTCTGTTAATCCCCTTTTCCACTCTTGCACTTACGGCGGAGGAACGCCTTGCCGACCCTGAAAAAGAACGTCAGGCACACCGGATATTTAAAAAAGTCCGCTGTGTTGTATGTTCGGGTGAGTCCATTAACGATTCCAAGGCGGATATTGCCAAAAGCCTGCGTGTATTGATAAGAGAAAAACTTTCCCAAGGGCTTGATGAAAAGCAGATATTAAACGATATCACTCACAGCTATGGCGATTCCGTCCTGATGAAACCGCCTGTAAACAAGCAAAATTTTATTCTATGGCTCGCACCTTTAATAATATTATTGATAGGAGCGGTTCTTTTAGTGGTATTTTTTAGGCAAAAGCCGGACAAATGACTATAAATATGGTACAATAATACTATATGAGATAACTTCTAACGTTATCTAGGAGGTATTAGTTATGTACATGATAATTGCAATATTCTTCATTCTTACCGTCACAGCAATGATAATTTACGGAACACATTACGAATGTGAACATTTTGATGATAATCACAAAAAGAAAACACGTAAAAGGGCAAAAGCACGAGTACGGGCAGGTAAATAAAAAATTTAATTTAAAACTTATAATCAGGAAATTTATAATTCTCTTGCGTGGAAATTTTGTCCTGACTTTTTAACCATATCGGTATATTTATATTCTGTATCGGGGGAATGTTTTTTACACCAACTTTTCAAATGCTCGGCGTTTGCATTTTTTTCTATACCAAATGAATGTTTTTGCTTAGTCAGCATTCTTATCGGACCATAACTAGCACCCGAAACTTTCACATCTTTAATTGAACTATATTTTTGTCCGATAGTTTTAAATGATTCTAACAGGGCGTTTCCTAAATCACTATTTTGTTTGTTATATAATGACAAATTAATATACCCGCCATTACTTTCAGCCTCTTTATCAATAGATTTATTTAGTAATTTTTTGTTATCTTTTGATAATTCATCATCACTGAATGAAGAAACATAACTTTTGAGTATTTTTTTATTTAATAATATTTTATCATCATTGTTATTATTTTTATTATACAATCTATTTGTAACATGTAATCCGATAGCAAATCTGGTTGTGTCCTTTGGTTCAAACTCAGAGGAGCCTATTAAAATATCACGCTCTATATTTGTACTGGTTATATACTTATCTTCTACATCAGTTAAAAAAACTCTATTAAACTCATTGACGATATCACCATTTTTTCCGGGTATTTTCTTTACGATAGCAACTTTATCGTTATGTTTTGCAGATAAATATTGCTTAGAACCCGAACCGGTATTCGAACTCTTATGAATTTCCTCAAAGGTATTATTATCAACAAGCACGGGATAGCCGCTTTCAAACAGATTTTTATTAGTCTCCTTACCGCATTCACTATTACCTAAATTCCTTGCATACATATCCTCAAGCATATCTTTCTTCGACACTTTAGGTTTGTAAGAGTTACGAATCTCTTCTATAAGTTCATAACCGTTTTTTATAGCTTCTTTATATTCTTTTCTTATATCTTTATATTTTTTATCATCACATACATCCGCTCTCATTTCTTCAGGATTGCCGTATTTATCTATTAAATCAGAATATGTCAGTTCAGTATCTTGTGCATTAGCATTGCCAGACCTTTTAGGGGCAAGTATCGATAAGGCTATAAGAAAACCGACTTTTCCTATTTTACTAATATTGAATTTATTTCCCATCTGATAAATATACCGTTTAAAAATTAATTAACACCCGCCCCAGTATAACACTATGCATGCAAAGGACGCTTTTGTAAAGTCATTTATTAAAATTTTAACCATAGCCTGACTGGTTAATATAGCTATAAAGATAAGAATGAGAATGAGAACGGCAACGCAGGATAATAAAATGAAGAATACTATAAAGTTGACTGTATTCGTAAAATGTAGATTATTAGGCTCATAAAAACTAAAATGATGCATAAAATGAGTGATTCGTTAGTAGCAAGGCTGCCACAGGTTCGCGGCAACTACCGCCGGAATGTTAATCTGTCAAAAATAAACTGGTTCAATGTCGGAGGCAATGCCGAGGTTGTTTTTCGCCCTGAAGACAGTGCTGACCTTGCACTTTTTTTAAAGAACAAACCCGAGGACGTAAAAGTTACGGTACTTGGGGTAGGCTCAAACCTCCTTGTAAGGGACGGAGGCATTGACGGAGTGGTAATAAGGCTCGGGCGTGGTTTCACGCAGCTTGAATGTGACGGCGAAAAACTGATAGCAGGGGCTGCCGGTTTGAGTTTTAATGCCGCAATGTTCGCAGCATCTGGCAATATAGCCGGTCTTGAATTTTTGTCGGGCATACCGGGTACCATAGGCGGTGCATTGTTCATGAACGCAGGTGCTTATGGCTCTGATGTATCGTCTGTTTTAGAAAGTGCCGAGATTATTGACGAGGCCGGCAATATAAACACCGTGACATGTTCTGATATAGGATATATCTATAGAGGTAATACTTTACCGCACGGTATAATATTCACTAAAGGTGTTTTCAAGGGCAAAAGAGGGAACAAAGAGGATATAGAAAAACGCATTTATGAGATAACTCAAACACGGGAATCCACCCAGCCTGTAAAAAGTCGTACCGGCGGTAGCACCTTCAAAAACCCTGAAGGAAAGAAGGCATGGCAGCTAATTGACGAGGCAGGGTGTAGGGGATTAAAGGTAGGAAATGCACAGGTTTCGGAAAAACACTGTAATTTTTTTATTAATACCGGAAATGCAACGGCAGAAGATATAGAAACATTAGGAGAGGAAGTCCGCAAAAGAGTTAAGGAAAATAGCGGTATCGACCTGCAATGGGAAATTAAAATTATAGGAAATAAGAAGTAATGACTAAAAAGCATGTAGCATTATTGGTTGGCGGATTATCGTCAGAAAGGGAAGTTTCCCTAATGTCCGGCAAGGGTGTTGAAATATCTTTAAAAGAACTCGGCTACAAAGTTACCGTTATTGATGTAGGCAGGGATATTGCAAAAAAACTTGAGCAGGCGGCTCCCGATGTTGCATTTATTGCTTTACACGGCACATACGGAGAAGACGGTTGCATACAGGGTTTGCTTGAATTGACCGGAATACCTTATACCCACTCAGGCGTTATGGCGTCTGCTATAGCTATGAACAAGCTTTTTACCAAGCATATAGGTAGGGATATCGGCATTACATTCCCTAAACATCAGATTTGCACGCCGGAGGAAATAACCGGCGGCAAAATTCAAATTCCAAGACCTTTTGTAATAAAACCAGTAAGTGAGGGTTCTAGCATCTGCACTTATATTGTAAAAGAAGGTGACAAGCTTCCCGAATATGAAGATATAAAACAATATAAACGGTTCCTTGTAGAGCAATATATAAAGGGGCGTGAACTAACCGTAGCCGTTGCAGATTTCGGTTCTTTAGGAGTTCTTGAACTAAAACCCAAGAAAGGTTTTTATGACTACAAGAATAAATATAGCTCAGGCACTACCGATTACCGTATGCCTGCCGATATCGACAAAAACATATATGATGAGGCTATGGAATCGTCATATAAATTACATCAGGCACTTGAGTGCAGAGGCATTACAAGAACCGACCTGATACTTTCGGATAACGGCAACCTGTATTTTCTTGAGATTAATACTCATCCGGGTTTAACGGAATTTTCATTAGTTCCTAAAATTGCAAAACATGCAGGAATGAGTTATGCTCAACTGGTAGAATATCTGGTAGAGAATGCCTCATGCAAGAAGTAGCCAAGAAAAAGAAAAAAACAACAAAGACCAGAAAACGACAGTCACGTCTGTTGCGTCTTTCTTTGTTTTTATGGAAATTGATAAAAATTCCCCAGCTTTCTTTCAGTATAGCCGTATTTATATTTTGTACATGGTTTTATTATTCGGGGCATTATGATTTTGTCAGGCAAAAAGCAATAGATGCAAACGGTTACGTATCGGTAAAATCAGGTCTTGTTTTGAAGGACATATTACTCGAAGGACAGGAATATACACCTAAAGAGGATATCATCGATATCATGACCAAAGCCACTATAGATGATAGCGAACACCTAACTATAGGCGACCCTATTTTAAATATCGACCTAAAACGCATTAGGCGGAAGCTTGAAAATCTTACATGGGTAAAACATGCCTCGGTTGAGCGTCTTTATCCGTCTACTTTAAGCGTAAGTATTATCGAAAGACAGCCAATCGCCCTTTGGCAGCATGACGGTATCGTTCAGTTAATCGATAGTGACGGGAAAGTTATAAATACGCAGGAACTGGAGAAGTTTTCGGATTTAATAATATTGGTAGGAGACGAATCACCTTCGCACATACAGTCATTATTTAATCTGCTTAACAGCCAGCCTGACCTTGCAAAAAGGGTGTCATCGGTAATAAGGGTAGGCAAACGCAGATGGAACGTGAGGTTTATGAACGATGTTGAGGTCAAATTACCTGAAGAAAACGCAAGCAAGGCATGGGCTCACCTTGCACAGTTGCAGCAGGATACGTCTATATTGGATACGGACATCTCAAACATTGACCTACGAATCAAAGACGAGAACAAGATTTTTGTTAAGTAAGTGAAATTAAGGCATTGCTAACTAATATAGTTTTACGTGTTAACTATTTAAGTTAGCACTGCCAAATATTATTTAAACCTATTATTATCTTCTATAATTGAATTTATAAAAAATCACATATATATTATATGAGACTCTAATATCTTGATACATTATGTCTAAATTCAACAGTAACATTATAGCCGTACTAGACATCGGAAGTGCTAAGGTTGCATGCTTTATTGCACGCTTGTCCGGTGACGGGGAACTTAACGTTATCGGCATAGGTCATCAGGTTGCAGAAGGCATAAAATCAGGGGTTATCGTAGATATAAAACAGGCGGAAAATTCTATCCGCTCTGCGGTGGGTGCTGCCGAGGAAATGGCAAAGCTGAATATTGACAGGGTCATAGTTAACGTATCCGGCAACAAGCTGCGGTCGGTGAAAACAAAAATCGACCTGAAAATAAAGGGTAGTGAAATATCCGAACGTGACATCAGTAGAATAATATCCGAAGGTGCTGAAAAATTCAGCACAGATGAGGAGGTAATCCACTGCATACCGGTTGATTATGAGATTGACGGTACGGCAGGCATAAAGAACCCTATAGGCATGTATGCTAATAACCTTGTCGCTAACTTAAATATTGTTACGGTAGCATCATCTAACATTATGAACTTAAATAGCTGCCTTGCCTTATGCCATTTAAATATTGAAGGATATATAGCCTCCCCTTATGCATCTGCCGTGTCCTGCCTGACCGAAGATGAGAAGGAACTCGGGGTTACCCTTATAGATTTTGGTGCCGGCTGCACCTCAATATGCGTGTTCAAGGGCGGCAAGATGATATATCTTGATACCATTGCAGTAGGAGGCAGGCACATAACAAACGATATTGCCATAGGTCTATCTACTACGATTGAGATTGCCGAGAGGGTAAAAACCCTGCACGGAAATGTGTTTAAAGCGGAAAAGGACGAACAGGAAATAATTGACTTGATACCGTCAGGAGTCAATGAAAGTTCCGATATATCACAGGTACAAAAATCAGAACTTATAGCAATTATCAAACCAAGGGCTGAAGAAATACTTGAACTTGTATATAACTCCATCAAAAAGTTCGGTTTCCATAACACGGGCGGCAAGATAGTTATTACAGGCGGTGCAAGCCAGATACGAGGTATGGATGATTTTGTCGAGCAGCATTTATCAAGGGCGGTAAGGGTAGGAACTCCTGAATTTATTGAAGGCATGGCAGAAAGTACACGAGGCTGTTCTTTTGCGACATCTGTAGGAATGCTTAACCTGACAAAAAGGCAAAGAAACAATAAAACTTTTAATCTTAGTAACATAGGAAATAAAGGTTTTGTTGGAAAAGTATTTTTCTGGCTTAGGAATAATTTTTAAGTATGTGGAAACGAAGACCAAGTTTTATCAAACGCCTATTTAACAGGTTACAGCCTGCGTTGCCTTTTTTTGAATGCGTAAAAATGGGTATAAAAGCCCTTATAACAATTACTATTCTTGGTGCTATCGGACATTTTTCGGGACACCCGCTTGTTATAGCACCTTTTGCGGCAAGCTGCATATCTATTTATACGGCTCCAAGGGAAGAGTTTGCCCAACCTATGAACGTAATGGGCGGTTATTTTATAGCGTGTACAATAGGTATATTAGCTTTGGAATTTTTGCCGGATACATGGTGGGTACTGGGGCTAATGCTATCTATTACCATAACATTAATGGCATATTTTAGGGTTACTCACCCTCCGGCTTCAGCAATACCGTTTATCATGTTTATATATCACCACAATGATGATGTTGTTATGAAAGTAATGATACCTGCACTTTTGGGAAGTTTTTGCATGATTGTTATAGCTATTATACTGCATAATTTACCTTTTGCTAAACGTGAGTATCCTAAAAAATGACTTTTATAAACCCCTGCATAAATGCGTCATCGCTTTCATAATCCCTTCGTTTTACCCACAGATTTTCTATCGGATTAGATCCGGAGAATACCCGGCATGATCGGGTTTGTAATCTGGTCCTCATGTTCATTTAGAATCCGATATTAGATACCTACTAACAGGGTTTATCAACAAGTTAACTTTAAGCGACTATTGATAATATTTAGATTTTAAGGCTGATTTTTATATTCTCAATTAATAATTGTATTAGCAAAAATTTTCCAATATCATTGATGCCACTCTTTTAGTATCGTCAAGAGGCTCATATTTCCATTTTTCCCATTTTCCGGTCAACGGTCTTGCACAGCCTTTTTCGTAGAGATTTTGATGGAACCTACGGTGCTTATCGGGAGTAAGGCTTTCGGGTGCGTATATAAACACCGGCTTGCCTGATGAACATGCCTCCGAACACATAGAAATAGAATCACCGCTTGCGATAATTGCGTCTGAAATTGCCAGATAACCGAAATACGGATTTTCGTTAGTGCTGTAATAATCGTGATAATGGAACTTTACCTTTATTTCTTTTTTCAAGACTTGTACGGCATCTTCGCTTGTTCTACGGCTATTAGTTACTAACAATGAGCCTTTTTTATCCTGAAAGAAAAGATTTACTTTATTGGCAAGCTCTTGTGCATGTGCGGCTGTGAATTTGCCTTTTTTAGTATCACCGCCCACCAAAAGTGCAACAAACGGGTCTTGCATATAGGAAAAAGCTTCTTCCCATTTTTGCTTCTTTTTACTTAACACGTCTTTGTTGATGCGGTTTGGTGAGCCTACGGTAGTTACGATACGCCCGCCTGCGGCTATACCGTCATGCTGCGGTACGAATATCATATCGAAATGCCTGTAAGGAAAGCCCGGCCACATAATCTGTATGGCTTTGGTTTTACCTTGCGATACTTTTTTTATGTACCTTGCCACCGGTGCGGTTTTCCTCCCTGCACCAATTACAATGTCCGGCCATGGCGATTTTAACTCCGAACTTTCTTCAACGTCCACACCACGCAGACTTGAACCACGCAATATGTTCGGCCATTTTCCCATTTCATCATACACAACGTCTTTCACTTCAAAAGGCAGCCCCATTGCCTCTGCAACACCCAGAACCTGATTTACATTTCCGGCTCTGTCATCGGCTAACACCCAGATTACCGGTTTCTTTTCGGTCATATAATCTTACCTATCTTATAACAAATCAAAAATACCAGAACGCAAACGCCGTATAAGTTAACCATACGATTATAGCTAAGGGAAGCCCCGCCCTTATAAAGTCTGAAAACTTATGATGCCCAGGTCCCATCACCAATAAGTTGGTCTGGTATCCTATAGGCGTTATGAACGAACAGTTACAAGCAAATATAACTGCATATACGAACATCTCTATAGGAACATTTAACCTTACGGCAACTTCTACCGCAATAGGGGTGAACAAAACAGCACTGGCATTATTGCTCAATACGTTTGTCACCGCAACCATCATTAGAAAAAGTGCCGACATTATAACAAGTGGACTTGCCCCCGACATTAGCGAAACAACGTTTGTCGCAAGATATGATGCACCTCCGGTAGCCTGCAATGCAGTCCCCATAGCAAGTGATGCGGCTACTATCAGTAATATCTGGCTATCCACCGCCCTTCTTGCCTGACGCAGATTTATACAGCCGGTCAGTATAACGGCAGCGGAGCCTGCAAAAGCGGATATTGCGATAGGTACGATATCAAATGCGGCAAGCCCTACGACTAAACCTAAGATAAGTGCCGCCGACTTAGCCTTGCTTCCAGAATGTATTTCTTCGGCAGACCACTCAAGCAGGAGCATATCCTTGCTTTCCCTCAAGCCCATTATATCATTACGTTTACCCATGATAAGCAGCACGTCACCGGCTGCAAGTCGTATCTCGGAAACCCTAGCCCTTATTATCCTTGATTCCCGTTGAATACCAAGCACAACGCAGTTATAATGGTGGTGGAATCCAATCTGCTCCAGATTTCGCCCTATCATTTTAGAGGTAGGTGTAACAACAACTTCCGCAAGGCTTACATCTGACTGTATCGAGGTATCCGAATCGGTATCATCAGCCACTTCTGACGCTCCGGGGTTATTTTGCAATAAACTGCTCGGCTGTTTTGAAAGAAGCTCGGTCAACTCTTTTCTGGTGGCGGAAACCACAAGTATATCCCTTGAACGGATAGTCATATTCTCATCATAAGGAGGCAAAAAGGCATGTTCGCCCCTTTGTACCATACGCACATTTATATCTTTATATTCGGGAAACTTACCCTCTTCCAGCTTTTTACCTACAAAATCAGAATTCCTGTCCACCTCTATCTGTGCGATAAACTGCCTTTCATCATCTCCTACAAGGGATTTTGCGAAAGATGCCCTGTCAGGCAGCAACCTTGGTGCGATGAACAGCACATAAAGCAAGCCGACAAGTGCCATAATTGCCCCCGGCACTGTAAAATCAAAGAATGTCAGGGCTTTATACCCCATCTCCTCAAGCGTGCCTGAAACCAAAAGGTTGGTACTGCTTCCTATCAGCGTCATCATACCGCCTAAAATAGCCGCATATGAAAGAGGTATCATAACCTTACTTACCGACATATTAAGGCTTTTTGACAGAACCGCCAGTATCGGTATGAATATTACCACAACAGGCGTATTATTCAGTATTGCACTGACAAGCATTACAACTACAAGCGAAAGCGATATAGCGACAATCGCACTATTTCCGGATATTTTTGTAATTATATGGGCTATTTCGTTCAACGCCCCGGTCTGCACGACAGCCTGCCCCACCACCAGCAGTCCTATAACCGCTATGAGTGCCTGATTTGAAAATCCTGCTACTATCTTTCCGGTATCAATAAGATCTTTTCCTTCAACATCTTTTAACGGAAAGAAATGGAAGAATAAAAGCAGTAACGAAAAAACAACTATAGATGTTAATTCAAGAGGAATCTTATCAATAGCGTATGCGACCATTGTCACCGCTATCAAAATCAGAACGAACCACATATGATACGCATCATATTGCGTAATATCAAAAATACTGAACATTTCTTTTAGTTTTCACTCAAATAAAACTTATCAACAAAGTCAGGACAATATATCAGAAGAAACAATTTTACAAGAACTACCGCCTAAATACATCATTTTTACAACACAAATATTGTATTGTAAAAACAACAAAACTTATGTTATAAGCTTGCACAGCCTTCTAATTGAGCAAAAATAAAAGCCACATGCAAACTATACGTTCGCTCTTAGCGACTTCAAGAAAAAAACTTAAAAACGCACAGATACCGTCTTATTCATTAGATGCCTATCTGCTAATGTCGCATGTCCTTAAAATATCAAAAGAGGAAATTTTTTGCTATCCCATGCGTATATTATCCCAAAACGAGGAGCGACATTTTAACGAACTGGTGCAAAGGCGTGCTGCACGAGAGCCTATTTCCCACATACTGGGCATACGTGAATTTTGGGGAAAAGAGTTTATAGTTAACAAGAAAACGCTAGACCCCCGCCCCGATTCGGAAAGCCTGATAGAACAGGTACTGGAACTATATGATAATAATCCGCCCGCCAAGATACTTGATCTTGGAACCGGAACAGGTTGCCTTTTATTGACTTTACTATCCGAGTTTACCGACTCCGAGGGTGTCGGAGCGGATATAAGTGAGGCTGCAATTTCGGTTGCAAAAGAAAATTCATTGAAATTAGGTCTTGCCAAACGTAGTAGTTTTGTAGTAAGTAATTGGGGTAAGAGTATTAAGGGTAATTATGACCTTATAATAAGCAATCCTCCATATATAAAATATTCGGATATTGAAGGTCTGGAACCTGAAGTTTCCAAGTACGAGCCGATACAAGCATTAGACGGCGGTAAGACCGGACTTGAATGTTATATTGAATTAGCTCCACAGATTTTTAATTTATTATGCGAAGGCGGATTTGCAGTATTTGAGCATGGCATCGGTCAGGAAACCGAGATAAGGGAGATTCTGGAAAATAATAATCTTAGTTTTGTTAATTACAAACAGGATTTAGCCGGTATTAACAGATGTATTACCGTACGCAGGCAAAAACTACATTAATTCAAGAATACCCGAAAAAAATTACCGGATTTAGGTACTATGAAAAACAATTATGTTAAAAATAATCAGGATTTTATATGGCAATTATGAGAAACCGTTCGCCACGCAATAGCAATGGCAAAAACAGAAGTGGAAGTGGAAGGCAAAACGGGGGTAAGCGTAATAACCATTCTAACAATTCTGCAAATCTTACCTCTGTAAAAACAAACTATGAAAAATATACGGAAAAGGCAAAGGAAGCAAGGTCTTCAGGTGACAGGGTTTCAGCAGAAAATTATTTACAATACGCCGATCATTACAAAAGGATTCTTATAGAGGCCGAAGAAAGAAAGGAATCTGTTCAGGCAGCAGAATACGAAAATATCCAAACAGAAGAAAAAAGAGCAGAAATTAATAGCCAACAACTTGAAAATCCAGACAATTCAACCGATATTATAGCTGAGAGAAAAAACAATACTTCTCAGAAAGAATTAAAAGAAGGCAACGCAAGTTAAGTTTTGTGCTTGCAAAAAGTGATTTTCCTCGTTAAAAAGCTTTCTTCAGGATTTTTTATCTTGTTTTTATATTACGGACAGGTGGCCGAGTGGCTGAAGGCGCCTCCCTGCTAAGGAGGTATACGGGTAACTGTATCGAGGGTTCGAATCCCTCTCTGTCCGCCATTATCTTATTAGATAACCGCTCTCTGCTACGAATTTTTGATTCCTTGTAGGGCTGTAAAGCCCAGTGTGAGCAAGGGTTTTCGGACTTTCCTTTTCATTTCACCCTCTCTTTTTCAAAACTATATTTGATAAAAAAAACACCATTTTAGCCAATTTCCTCTCTCTTTCTCTGTTTCAGGGTATCTTTTGGATTTTCGGTGACCCTATATTTTACAAGGGTTATAGCGTTTTGGTTCGAAAGTGGTAAAGCGGTCGGGTGAGTGTAACTGACAAAATATTATGAAGTAACATTTATATCATAGGAGCGTCATGTACATTCTGTGTTAGAAAATACACTTTGTAGTATTTATTTTTTAAATCGGATTTGCAACGATTCTTCTAACTCTTCTTCCTCTTCGTATTCTTCAAGGTCTTGGGTTACGGTAATTATCGTAAGTGTTTTACCATAATTGCCTAATCCGATTACGTCTTCTTGTATTTCCAAATCATACTCCCCACACCAATCGGAAAGAATGCCTGAATTACTATTTTCTTCAGTAGTACAATTGCCTATGTATTTAGCATTAAATGTCTTTGTTAAGGCGCTTGTCGGAATACTATTACCTTTTCTAATCCACTCTATATCAGGGAATTGTTTTAATGTTTCTGACATAAAGGCATAATCTATATTATTGCCTTCTGAAACAATAATTGCACATGCTTCTTCTGCAAATTCTGTATAGCGAATTGCTGTGGCTAGAATGGAAGTCCTACAAAGACTAGCTAACTTTTTTATTGCTGTTAACCCCTCTCCATTTTTACGTATAGCTCTTTGAAAAAGCTCACTGGGCATTAGTAATGCTGAGGCAAAATTATCTGCTTCTATTTCATACGGATCTTGTGACGTAAAACCTGACTCAGATATATGCATACCATCCCCATTTGGTAGAACTCGTTCAATATGTCCATCTAATATATAATGCCCTATTTCATGGGCTATGCTGAACCTTTGAAAACCATCATTTTCAATATGAGTGGCATACATAATGCCAAAATCATTCCCTTGTTTTAGTAACATGCCAGAAACACCAGAGGCATTTTTAGGTTTCGCTTGAACTAAAATATCAAGTTTTTTTGCTATACCATCTAAATCTACAGGAAGTTCATAAAAATTGTTTTCTTTTAGAAAATGTTCAGCCTTGCGTTGTACCATAACACATCGATCTTTTTTATTTATCATCATTTTTATTATTTCTCTCCCCTAACATTTGTAAGAAATTTTCAGCCAATTCCATATCTTCACTACTAAAATTCTCTACATGACGAGCTAATTTAGCTGCTACTTCACCATGTGCAAATGGGTCATCGCTACGCCCTAAAAGATAGTCTATTGTGACATCTAACCCATTAGCTAGTTTCCGTAAATTATCGAATGATGCTTTTCTTGATCCAGTCTCAAAATGTGAAATAGCTGATGGTTGCAACCCTGTTTTTTTTGCAAGAGCACCTTGACTTAATCCTCTTAATTCTTCACGAGCCGTTTTGAGTCGTTCGGCAAAAACATTGGACTCTTTATTCATGTGGACGACTCCGTAATATAATATTTGACAATATCGTATATATCATGCTATATACGATAGCGTAATATTTTATATTACATATTTTTGCAACTGACAATAAGGATTTTTATTATTATGGCCAATAAACGAAAATGTGAGGTTACCGGAAAGAAAGCAGGGACAGCAGCATCTAGGGTATTACGTAATCCCAAATCAAGTAAAACTGCAAAAACGGCAGCAGCGTCAGCTTTAACACAACGTCCAAATAGAAAGAAAAAATGAAATTTTAAACACTATTCAACAAAAATATTATTTAATACAAGGTGGATAAAACTTTATGTCCGGGGACATATATTTAAACAATGTTATCAAAAAGTATGCCGTAAATATTTCTAATGCGCAAAATGCAGGGCAATTAATGTATCCCATTTTACAGCGTTGGGGCAATGGTTATATGGTAAAAGCAGAGTTTTCCGGATCTTTATCCAAAGGAACCGCAATTTCAATTGGTACTGATGCTGATATTTTTCTTTCGATGTCATCCAGCACTCCAGGAACATTGGCAGATCTTTATAACACTCTTCACAATGCTATATCTCAGGCAGGGTATGAAACAAGACGACAGAACGTCTCAATTGGAACAACTGTGAATGGATACAAAGTAGATTTGGTTCCAGCCCGCCGTCAATCTCAATATGGTAATGACCATAGTCTATATCTACGTAAAGCTGCTAGTTATACGAAAACCAACATTAACACCCATATAACATACGTTGCTAACAGTAATAGGTTATCAGAGATAAAATTAGCAAAAATATGGTGTCAACTGCATCAGTTAGACTTCCCTTCTTTTTATCTTGAGATGTCCGTTATTGATTCACTGAAATATGCAAGGAGCGGTAATATTTCTACAAATTTTTTGACTGTACTAGAGTTTATTAGTAATAATTTAACAGCAACCCAATATGTGGATCCAGCAAATACTAACAATATCATCTCAAATGATTTAACTTATTCAGAAAAATTAACTATTGCAAACAAAGCTAAATTATCAAGAAGTCAGAAAAACTGGGGGAGCATCGTTTGGTAAAATGAATAAGGCAAAAATCACTTCTAACACCGATGGAAAATCATTTCTTTGTTCCGCATTTTCTGCAGAACAAGAACTTCTTAAGGTGAAACTAAATTTTTCTTCCGTGTCCATTACACATGATGGAGTGATGGGTGATGTAAATGAACAGCATTTCATAGAGGTGTTGAGGAAATACCTTCCAAATCGTTATGCAATAGATAGTGCAGTTGTAATAGACTCAAATGGATACTCTAGTGATCAAATTGATATAGTGATTTTTGATAAGCAGTATACTCCGACTTTATTTGATCAACATAATCATCGGTTTGTACCAGCGGAAGCTGTTTATGGCATATTTGAAGTAAAACCAACGGTTAACAAAGAGTATCTTGAGTATGCAGCAGAAAAAGCAGAATCAGTTCGTATTCTAGAAAGGACTAGCGTTGCAATTACGCATGCAGCAGGAGAATCTCCACCAAGAGAATTATTCCCAATTCTTTCAGGGATAATTGCAGTTAATGTAGAGTGGACAAAAGGGTTCAATAGCAACGCATTTATAGATAATCATAGCTTATTAAATGGCAACAAGTTAATTAATTGTGGCTTAGCGGTGTCTGGTGGGTGTTTTGATGATTTTGGAGAAAAATTAGAAATATGTCCTACAAATAATTCTTTGGGGTATTTTATGTTCCGACTTCTTCAAAAACTACAGGGACTTGGCACTGTTCCTGCGGTAGATTGGAATAAATATGCACTTGTTATGAAGGCTTAATGTTTTCACAAGTGATTTTCTTAGGAAGAATTAAATCCAAACATTTCCTTTTGCTCCTGCCATAAATCAGGAATAGGTTTATCCATAAAATCCTGGAGCTTTAGATTGCGAGGCTGCTTGCCTTCTAGAATGGAAACAATTATATAAGGCGATAGATAATTTAGGCGTGTTATTTTTCTAAAGTATGACAAGCCTACTTTTTCTCTTGCGGCCAGTTCTGTTATTGTTAAGTTGTTATCCATCTTGAGCGTCTGCTGCCATTTATATGCCTTGGCAATGGCATTGATGAGCTTTTGATCGTAATTGTAAGAATCATTTTTGCGCACACCATTTGGCAAGATCACCATGGCAGCACCACCACGTTTTTTGATTTTCATTGGTATAAATATGCTTACAGTTTTATCATCAATCTTTTTATATATTGTGCTCATTATGCCGCCTCCAGTTCTTGTTTAAGTAAATTGATTCCATCTGAATGTATGGTGATATCGATGCCTTTTGGTGTTATTATTACGCCTCTGATAAGTAAGTGTATGATGCGCGATTGCTCCGATGGAAATAGCTCACCCCAGACTTTATCTATATTTTGCAGGCCAGATATCACCTGAGTATCTGGCAATTCACCTGAGGTGGCAGCAAGAGTGCGCGCTGTAATTTCAGGAGATGATAGTAATTGTAATACCTGATCTATAACAACCTGCTCGGCTTCTGATGCTGATATTGTTCCAACAGGGCATTTCTCATTTACGCCGCGCTGTTTTGCCGAGCAGACATAATAGCGATAACGTTTGCCTTTTTTATTGGTATAGGTTGGAGTCATAACGGTTCCACAGAATCCACAAGAAAATATGCCCTTGAGCAGTGGTGGTTTGCTAATTCGTGAGGTTGGCTTTGTGACTTTGTCGTTTTTCCGCTTAAATATGGACTGCGCTTTATTCCACATATCGGGCATAATTATTGGTTCATGCTCACCATCATATATATTGCCTTTATGAGAAATTTTGCCTGCATAAACTGGGTTATCAAGAATATGGCGTATGGATCTTTTCGTAAAATTACTTCCCTTGTGAAGCTTACCTGATTCCGATATCCATGTTTTTGTTTTAAAACCCATCTCGTTCATATCACGAGCAACTTCTGTAGGTGATGCAACTTCTAAAAAACGTTGGTAAATAATGCGGACGAGTTTGGCCTCACTTTCATTAATCAGGAGTTTCCTGTCTTTTGGATTATAACCCAGCGGAGGATTGCCGCCCATCCAAATGCCAAGCTTGCAGGATGCTTCAAATTTATCTCGGATACGTTCAGATGTAAGCTCTCTCTCATATTGGGCAAAGCTTAGCAGGACATTAAGCATTAGCCTGCCCATAGAATTTGAGGTGTTGAAAGACTGAGTAACAGCCACAAAACTGCAATTATGTTCATCAAGAAGTTCTATTATTTTAGAAAAATCCAGCAATGAGCGGGTTAATCGATCAATTTTGTAAACTATTATACAGTCAATTTTACCGTCACGAATATCCTGAAATAATCTCTGTAACGCCGGGCGTTCTAAATTACCACCTGTAAATCCACCATCATTATATTGTACCGGAAGGCATTCCCAGCCCTCATGCTCCTGACTGGCAATATAGTTTTCTGCCGACATACGTTGAGCATCAAGTGAGTTAAATTCTTGTTCTAACCCTTCCTCATGAGATTTTCTGGTATAGATACCACAGCGTTTTTTGATTTTTTCCATTTAATTCCTCACTTTAAAAAATGCAGGGCCATTCCAGTGCGTCCCTGTGATTTTTTTGGCAATAGCAGAAAGGCTCCTGAATTTTTGGCCGTTATATTCAAATCCATCGCGCAAAACTTCTACCTGATGCATTATTCCATCATGCTCACGGCATATTTTTGTTCCAGGCAATAAGTTGCTATGCTTACTGCTGCCTATTACAGTTGCTCCTTTTGAAATAGATTCAAGTTTTGACTTTATATTATCGTTTAGCCCGCCAATTGTTAGCTCTTGCAAACGATAGGCAATCTTTGGGCGCAGCTGATCCTTGCTGGCATTATGGGTGCATTTATCATCGAAAATACCGTTATATATTTCTCGTAACTGTGCTGATGTTTTATTATCTAAATCCAGCACTTGCCTTATAATACTCTTACTCACTTTCACCTCCATTTGAGTTAAACTCTTCTGAGGCATGAACGCTTGGGTGAGCGGTGAAGTCCAGTGAAACTTCTCTGTTTTTTGATGTTTTTCGGATGTTTAGCCGCTTAATGGCAACTGCCAGCAATGAAGCTACTTCACTTAGCCGATCTTTTGCTGTGATAGGAGTGGTTTGCATTAATAACCGCCTTCAAAATAGTTTGCTAATGTTTCTATTTTGAAGGATATAGCTTCATTGATAATTAGAATAGATGACACAAATACGCAGAAGTACGTTTATGTACGATGGGATAATCAGGAATTATAATTCTCTTACAACCTTAATAACCACACCCCAGACATGAAGGTTTGAATGGTCGGTTATTTTTATAGGCGTAAAATCCTTATTCTCTGAAACTAGCTGCCCATTCTTTTTATCCAGGCGTTTTACAACTATGCCACCTTCAACAGAAGTAACTATAATATCACCATCCGCAGCTTCTTTATTCCGATCAACCAGCAACAAGTCATCAGGTAATATTCCTGCATCTTTCATTGAATATCCGGAAACTTTTGCCATAAAACAATCTTTAGGGTTTGAGATATTGAGGTCTTTTAACTGGTACATTTCACAGCTATCGTCACCAGATAAAAACGGCACACCCGCTTCAACCGGAAAGTTGTATAAAGGGATTGAAGAAGTTATACTTTTTGCGAAAGCTTTCACCTCATCAACAATAGAGATAGGTATGCGTACAGCCTTGGTCGGCTCGCCATATAATCCCTGTCCTACAGGTCGTCCTGCTCCTTGTCTTGCGCCTCCTCTGGGCATGCTTTTCCTTCAATTTTAGATTGCATCTTTTGAATAGAGTTACTATATTCAATTGAAGCCTTATATGCAACAAGAAATTTAAATAATGGTGATATTATGCCGGCACCTGAAAGAGAATACTATTATCTTGATGAAGTAATAAATCATTGGGGTGTCAGCAATGTAGACATTGAATATTTGATAGAAAACGGTCATTTGACAGCATGTTTTTTCTTGCTAAATGTCGATGTGGAGGTTGGCACTTATGAGAAAACCGCTGATGGCAGGTATTCCGCAGTATCGCATGAAATTATAAAATACAGAGGACTTCATCAATTATTGCCAGATGACTGCCGTAAAATATTCCGCAGAGGAAAAACCAAAATACATTATTTTCACGTTGGTAATCCTCAAGAATATTGCAAAATACGTAAAGATAATGGCATTACCGTACAAAAATCAGACTTGGTAATAGTCAGAGAAGAAAAGAGCCGCTATGAAACGGAGTATGATTTTGATCATAAGAAAAAGAACAATGTCTGTAGCATTGTAAAATCAAAAAGCAAAACAACATTTTACCAGGAAAATGATTATCACCATATTGAGTATGATGAACTCGTGTTTGAGTTTGGCATGATTCAGGCAAAAATCATAGAAACTCTACATATTGCCAGCAAAACTAACCACCAGTGGGTTCATTGCAAACCATTGCTGGATAAGGCCGGTTCAACAAGCACAAGAATTCGTGATTTGTTCAAATCAAAAAAAGATTGGCAGAAGCTAATTTTATCTGATGGAAAAGGCAAATACAGACTAAATCTGTAGTTCATCCACCACCCATCCCCCAGCAATCCACCACCTTCATCCCCACCCAAGCCCTCACCAAGCCCCACGACATCCACCACTCGTGAGTGAGATCCTGCTCTTATTGTTTTTTCATTAACCAATAAGGAGCCTTCAAATGACGGTACAACATATTACTGAAAAAGAACTGGCAAAACGGTGGGGATTATCTCATCGGACATTACAACGCTGGCGCGCATGTGGTGAAAAATTATCACATATTCGAATTGGCGGACGCATACGCTATACGCTTGAGGCAATCGAGCAATTCGAAGCTAAGCATAATAATGGATCTACAGGAAAATTGTCTGTCACACCTTCTTTGCCTCAAGAAGCACTTATACAGGAGGCTGTGTAATGGAAAATTTGAATATTCATACAATTACTCATACTCCTGTTGGAGATCTTACAACATTATCTTCAGGGCAACTTAATGAGCTCTTATGTGCTGCAAGTGAGTATTTTGCCAACGCAAAAAAAACAAAGCAGTGGATAGAGGCCGCTATTGGCTTGAAATATAAGGAACGTATTCAGGCTAAGCGTCATCGTTTAGAGAAAGATACCGGCACTATTCATATTGAAGATGACGGCTTTAAACTCACCAGTGATGTGCCTAAAAAAGCTATATGGGATCAAAA